>JAKFWB010000407.1 GCA_021732945.1 Porphyrobacter sp. | reverse complement strand
CGCGGCCTGAAGGCCGCGTCGCTGCGGGCGGGCGGTCGCCCTTGCGGGCTCCCTTTGGGAGCCCGTTTGTCTTATGGTGACCCTTGTGATTTCTGTCCTTACCAAACGCGCCGATTTTCTCGCGGCCAACGCGGGCACCCGCAATGCTCGGGCAGGGTTTGTGCTGCTGACCCGGCCCAATGGCGGGCCCGATGGCGGAAAGGGTATCCGCTTTGGCATCACCGTCACCAAGAAGATTGGCAATGCCGTGGTCCGCAACCGGATGAAGCGGCGGTTTCGTGAATTGTTGCGCGCTGCCCTGCCAACGCTGGGCCTGCCTGACCATGATCATGTGCTGATCGGCCGCGCGGGCGGGGTGGAGCGTGATTTTCAGCTGATGGCGGACGAACTGGCCAAGGCACTCGAGCGCGCGCGTCATGGGCATGGCGATCCATCCGGCGGGCGGCGTCCGCGAAAGGGCAATCGCGGGGGGAATCGCAAGCGGTGAAGCATCTGCTCATCCTCATCGCGCGGGGCTGGCAGCTTGGCCCTTCGCGCCTTTTGCCGCCCACGTGCCGCTATGCACCATCTTGCAGTGAGTATGCAATTCAGGCGATTGGCAAGTATGGTGCGCTGAAGGGTGGATGGATGGCATTTAAGCGGCTAATGCGCTGCCACCCGTGGGGCGGGCATGGGCATGATCCCGTTCCCTAGGGCGCAAAAACCCGCAGGGGTGGAAATCGCACCGTCTTAACCCCACAATACACCTTATCTCGCATTCTTTCAGGGCATCATCTTGGACAATCGCAACCTTATTCTCGCCGTCCTGCTTTCGGGCCTGCTCATTCTGGGGTGGGACGTGGGGATCCGCTATTTCTATCCCGAAGCCGCGCTGACCGCGCCTGCGGAGCCGGCGAAGCCCGCCAAGGCTGGCACAGCCGCCAGCGCGGGCGATTTAGGGGGCGAGGGGGCTGGCAGCCGCAAGGCAACTCTCAAAGGCTCCCTTGCCAGCGGCAATCGCGTTGTGATCGACACGCCGCGCGTTGCAGGCTCGATCAACCTCATCGGCGCGCGGATCGATGACATTGTGCTGAAGGACTACCGCGAGACAGTGAAGAAGGGCTCCGGCCCTGTCCGCCTGTTCGCGCCCGAAGGCACGCCGACACAATATTTCGCCGAGTTCGGCTTTGTCGCGGGCGGGGCGCGTCAGCCCTCCACAGCCGTGTGGCAGGCCAGCGGGGCCAAGCTCACCCCGACCACGCCTGTGACCCTGACCCGCACCGATGCGGCCGGGATCACCTACGCCATCACCTTTGCGATTGATGCCGATTACATGATCACCGCCACCCAGACGGCGAGCAATGCCAGCGCGGCGGCGGCGATCATTCAGCCGTTTGCGCTGATCAAGCGGACCAGCACCACCGCGACCATCGATGAATTCGCCACCCATTCAGGCCCCGTCGGGGTGTTCGGCGGCGCGCTGTGGGATCCGCATTCCTATGCCGAGTTGGCGGAACTTGGCGGCGAAAAGCCCAATGGCGCGGCCAGTTGGTTGGGCTTTGTCGATCGCTACTGGCTGGGCGCTCTGGTGCCCGGAAAGGGCGAGACCGACAGCGCCGGTTTCCGCGCGCTGGGCAAGGATCTGTTCCGCACTGATCTGCTCTATGCCGCTACCACGGTGCCCGCTGGCGGCAGCCTGACCCAATCGACTCGGCTGTATGCGGGCGCGAAGGAAAGCATCATCCTCGACAAGTATGAAGAGAGCGGCATCACCAATTTCGGCCTCGCGATCAGCTGGGGCTGGTTTGCGATCGTTGAACGTCCGATCCTGTGGTTGCTGCGCACACTCAACAGCGCGGTGGGCAATCTCGGGGTGGCGATCATCCTGCTCACGCTGATCATCCGCGGGTTGATGTTCCCGATTGCGCAGAAGCAATTCGCCAGCATGGCCGGGATGAAGGCCGTTCAGCCCAAGATGAAAGAGATCCAGGAACGCTTCAAGGACGACAAGCAGCGCCAGCAGCAGGAAATCATGAAGCTGTACAAGGACGAAAAGGTCAACCCTCTGGCGGGGTGCCTTCCGCTGGTGCTGCAAATCCCGATCTTCTTTGCGCTCTACAAGGTATTAGTGCTGGCGATCGACATGCGGCACGAGCCGTTCGTCCTGTGGATCAAGGATCTCTCCGCGCCCGATCCGGCGCATATCCTCAACCTGTTTGGCACGCTGCCCTATGACGTCCCTGGTTTCCTCGCGATTGGTCCGCTGGCTGTGCTGCTGGGCATTACCATGTGGCTGACCTTCAAGCTCAACCCTTCCGCGACGGACCCGGTGCAGCAGCAGATGTTCGCGATCATGCCGTGGATCCTGATGTTCGTGATGGCGCCGTTTGCGGCTGGTCTGCTGCTTTACTGGGTAACCTCGAACCTGCTCACCGTAGCGCAGCAGAGCTATCTTTATTCCAAGCACCCGCAATTGAAGGCGGCGAATGCGGTGGCGCTAAAAGCGAAGACCTAGCACCTCATCCGATCGGGCTGAGCTTGTCGAAGCCTTGTACTTCCCCTTTTATGGCGGTGCAGAAGAAGGGCAGCCCTTCGACAAGCTCAGGGCGAACGGGAAGCGATGTATGGAAGAGACGGATCAACAAACCCGCGAAGAAGCGGCCAGCAAGCTGTTTTCCGGGCCGGTCGATTTCCTGCTGTCCGCGCCGCAGCTGCAATTCCTGCCCAATCCGCTGGTGCCGGAGATCGCGTTTTGCGGCCGGTCGAACGTGGGCAAGTCCTCGCTGCTCAATGCGCTGACCGGCAGGCGGGCGATTGCGCGCGCTTCGGTGACGCCGGGGCGGACGCAGGAGTTGAACTTCTTCGATGTTGGTAGGCCCGAGGAAGAAGAACCCATGCCGCTGTTCCGGCTGGTCGACATGCCGGGCTATGGATTTGCCAAGGCACCGGTGAAGGTCGTCGAGAAATGGAAATCGCTGGTCAAAAGCTACCTGCGCGGTCGGCAAGTGCTCAGCCGCACGCTGGTGTTGGTCGACAGCCGCCACGGGCTGAAGGAAGTCGACCGCGAGATGCTGAAAATGCTCGACGAAGCCGCCGTCAGCTACCGCATTGTCCTGACCAAGACCGACAAGATCAAGGCGAGCGATCTGGCCGCCGTCGCCGAAAAAACCGCCGCCGAGGCCAAGAAGCACGTCGCCGCCTACCCCGAAATCCACCTCACCAGCGCCGAAAAGGGCATGGGGATTGCGGCCCTGCGCGCAGCGGTGGTGAGCGATGCCTTGGGTGAGAGCTGGGCGGGGTAAATCCGTGCTGAAAGGCAACGCCTTGCCTCTGCCAGCACCCTGCGCCAAACCAAGCCGATGAAGCTGCTTCGCGATCCGATCCGTTTGGTGCCGAGCCTGTTTGTGCTCGCCATTGCGATCGGCACGTTGCTGCTGAGCCTGCCGATCGCCACGGCTGATGGCAGCCGCGCGCCGTTTCTGACCGCTTTGTTCACCGCGACTTCGGCGGTGGCAGTGACGGGGCTCGTGGTGGTCGATACCGGCACCTATTGGTCACCCTTCGGGCAGGCGGCGATCATGCTGATGTTCCAGATTGGCGGGCTCGGCATCATGACGGCGGCGACCCTGTTCGGGTTGATCGCCGGGCGCGGGTTCGGGCTGCACGACCGGATCGCCACGCAGGTTGAACGCGGGCGGCTGGAGCGCGGCGATGCGCTGTCGGTGCTCAAGCTGGTGCTGGGCGTGACGCTGGCGGTGGAGGCGGTGATTGCGCTGATGCTCGCGCTGCGGTTTGCGATCACTTACGACATGGGCGCGGGCGCGGCGCTGTGGAACGGGGTGTTCCATGCGATCAGCGCCTTCAACAACGCCGGCTTTTCCACCAATGCCGACAGCGTGATGGGTTATCAGACCGATCCGCTGATCCTGATCCCGATCATGGCAGCGATCACCTTGGGTGCCATCGGCTTTCCGGTGATGCAGGACTTGCGCGACAAGCGGCTGGATTGGCGGCGCTGGTCGCTCCATTCCAAGGTCACGGTCTATGGATCGGCGGCGCTGCTGGTGCTGGGATTCCTCGCAACCCTAGCGATGGAATGGAACAATGCCTCCACGCTTGGCCCGATGGATTTGGGCGGAAAAGTGCTGAACGCTGCGTTCCATTCGGTCATGCCGCGCACCGCCGGGTTCAACAGCCTTGATGTCGGCGCGTTTCGCGAATCGACGCTGATGGTCAATTACCTGCTGATGTTCATCGGCGGCGGCAGCGCGGGCACGGCGGGCGGGATCAAGGTCACGACTTTTGTGGTGCTGTTCGCCATCGTGCTGACCGAAGTGCTGGGCCGCCGCGATGCCGGGCTGTTCAGCCGCCGGTTCGGACATGAGGTGGAGCGGCAGGCGCTGACCGTCACCGTATTGTCGGCCGCGCTCGTCTTCGCGGCGACCACTTACATCGTCTCAATCACCACTCTGCCGCTGGCCGAGGTGCTGTTCGAATGCATTTCGGCCTTTGCCACCGTCGGCATGTCGACCGGGATTACCGCCGATCTGCCGCCATCCGCGCAGGTGGTGATTGTGTTGCTGATGTTCATCGGCCGGGTCGGCACCGTTACCTTCGCCACGGCTCTGGCCATTGGCCGCAGCCCGCAGCTTTATCGCTATCCCAAGGAGAATCTCATTGTCGGCTGACAAGCGCAAACCCGTTCTGGTCGTGGGCCTTGGCCGGTTTGGCGGGGCCGTGGCCCGCAAACTCGCGAGCATGGGAACCGAAGTGCTGGGGGTCGATGCCGATCCGCAGCTGGTGCAGGACTATGCCGAGGATCTGACCAAGGTGGTCGAGGCCGATTGCACCGACGGCGATGTGCTGCGCCAGCTTGGCGTGGCTGATTTAGACACCGCTGTGGTCGGCATCGGGTCCGACATCGAAGCCAGCGTGCTCACAGTGCTGGCACTGGCGGAAATGGGGATCACCAATATCTGGGCCAAGGCCAGCAACGCCAATCACGCGCGCATCCTCGAGCGCATCGGCGCGACCCATGTGGTCTTCCCTGAAGAGCGCATGGGTGAGCGCGTGGCGCATCTGCTCAATGAACGGTTGCTCGATTTTATCGCCTTCGATGATGATTTCGCCATCGCCCGTCTAAGCGCGCCCGAGCCGATTGTCGGCCTGCCGCTGATGACTAGCGCCTGCCGCAAGAAATATCACGTCACCGTTGTGGGGGTGAAGCGCGCGGGCGAGGCGTTCATTCACGCGGTGCCGGATACGCTCATTTTCCCCGACGACGAATTGGTGGTCTCGGGCCGGATCAAGGATATTGAACGCTTCTCGGCAATCTGACGCTAACTTGCAAACAGCTTGGCGGGATCGGCGAACGCCTTGAATTCGAGCGCATTGCCCGATGGATCGCGCAGGAACATCGTCGCCTGTTCGCCCTGCTGGCCCTTGAAGCGAATCGTGGGTTCGATCACGAACGCCGCGCCGCCTGCCCGCAGCCGCTCGGCCAAGGCCTCCCATTGCTCCATCGCCAGCACCAGCCCGAAATGCGGCACCGGGACGCCGTGGCCGTCAACGTGGTTGCTCGCAACGTCACGGTTTTTGGCGCCCGCCTGCCCCGGCGCAAGGTGTGCAACGATCTGGTGGCCGTGGAAATCGAAATCGATCCACTCCTCCGATGACCGCCCTTCGCCGCAGCCCATCACCCCGCCGTAGAAGGCGCGCGCGGCGGCAAGATCATCGACCGGGAAGGCGAGGTGGAACGGCGGAAGGCTCATGGCCCAAGGGCATAGCGCGCGCGCCGCGCTGGTGGAAAGGGTTTTCCTACCGCGCGGCGATCTGCCAGCCCCGTTGCCGCCATGCCCCGCACTAACACCCGATCGAGCACACGCCCCATGTCCCGGGAAGAATTCGACGCTGCGGTTGAGCGCCTGCGCAAAGGGTCGTTTTTGCATTCTGGACAGTGTAACCTGTGTCACATTGTTCAGCATCGACACCGCCGGGATGAACGATTAGGGGGAGGCTCGAAATCGGCCCGGCAAAGTGGAGCACGCGGCACAATGAAACTGATCATCGGCAACAAGAACTATTCAAGCTGGAGCTTGCGCGGCTGGCTGGCCGTCAAGCAATCGGGCCTGCATTTTGACGAACTCACCGTGCCGATCATGGGTGAGGAATGGGACAAGCTGAAGCAGGATATGGGCGAAGTGCAGCCCTCCAGCGGCAAGGTGCCGGTCCTGTGGGATGGCGACACGGTGGTGTGGGATAGCCTCGCGATCCTTGAATACTGCGCCGACAAGGTCGGGCGTGAACGGTTCTGGCCCAAGGATGATGCCGCGCGCGGCATGGCGCGGGCGATGGTGGCGGAAATGCACTCGGGCTATCAGTCCCTGCGCAAGGAATTGCCGATGAACATCCGCCGCCGGGTGGAATTGCCGGGCCTGTCCGACCCGGCCAAGCATGATATCGTCCGCATCCTCACGCTATGGGCCGAAGCGCGCGCGCGGCAAGGCGGCAGCGGGCCGTACCTGTTCGGCACCTTCGGTGCGGCGGACATCTTCTATGCGCCGATCGTCACGCGGTTCGTCACCTATGGCATCGGCGTCCCTGGCTTTGCGCAGGCCTATATGCAGGCGGTGTGGGAACATGACTGGATGCGCGAATGGACTGGCGCAGCTGAGGAAGAGCAGTGGGTCATCGAACAATACGAGGTCACGGCATGAAGCCGCTGCTGTCGGCGTTGCTCGCCCTGCTAGCGCTGGCGCTGCCCGGCGCGGCGCAGGCGTGGGGCTTTTACGCGCATCAGCAGACCGCGAAGATCGCCGAGGCCAATGTCTCGCCCGAAGTGCGTGCCAAGATCCGCGCGTTGCTCGCACGGGAGAAGGACCTCGGCACGCCTGAATGTCCGCTCAAAACCCTCAAGGACGCCAGCGTCTGGGCCGATTGCGTGCGCGGCGAAGGCTGGCGCTGGGGCTATACTGCCGCCTGGCATTACCGCACTGCGCCGATTTGCGAGGCGTTCAACCCGCGCGGCAATTGTGCGGGCGGGTCCTGCGTCACCGCGCAAATCACGCGCGCGCATCGGGTGCTGGCCGACGAAAGCCTGCCCGCGCCGATCCGGTTGGAGGCGCTGGCCTTCATGGTCCACTTCGCGGGCGATGTGCACATGCCGCTGCATTCGGGCGATAACGAGGATCGCGGCGGCAATGATCGTGAGGCCGATTATGGCATCATTCCGAGCCTCAACCTGCACTGGATCTGGGACGGACCTTTGGCCGAACGCGCGATCAGCGATCCCGCCGATCCGGTGGTCCGGCGCTACTCGGACGCTGAGCGGGCAGAACTGACAGGCGGCACACCCGATGACTGGGGCCGCGAAAGCTGGGAGATTGCGCGCGGCTTCGTCTACCCCACCGCCTTCGACAGCGAAGACGTTTGCACCGCGCCTTTGCCGGGGGCAACCGCGCTGTCGCAGGACGACATCATTCGCGGGGTGCCGATTGCCAAGCGGCGGGTGCAGCAGGCGGGCTTGCGGATCGCCGACCTGCTCACCAGCGCCTTTGCGCCGGGGCCGCTGGTGGTGGACGACGAACCGCGCCGCTAGAACGCGCTGCCGTCCTTGCGGTGAAAGCCGCGCCCGTTGGTCAGGTGCATGTCGATGTCGGGATAGTAGCAGTCGCTCGCCGCTGGTCGTCCGATGGCGACGTAGGTGCAGGGCTGATCCGAACGGTTCTGGAGCACGTGGCCATTGCCGTCGTTCTTGGGAAAGGCAGCAATATCGCCGGGGCGCATGATGTGTTCGCCCTGATCATCAACCAGCACGGCCTCGCCTGACAGCATGATCACCATTTCATC
>JAKFWB010000593.1 GCA_021732945.1 Porphyrobacter sp. | reverse complement strand
GGAAAGGTGGCACAATACTTGATGTTGTATTACAACACACGCAGTGATAGTGATGCTGCTAAGGTAATTTCATCACATGAGGGTGATTCGCGATGGCTAAGAGTGGTGGGGCAAAATTGAACAGATCTGAGACCGTTACGGTCCGTCTGGATCCTAAACTGAACTATTTCACCGAATTGGCAGCACGGTCTCAGCGTCGTACCAAAAGTAGTTTCATCGAATGGGCCGTAGCAGAAGCGCTCAAGAGCGTTAACTTGCCAGAAGCGCTCGTTTACGATGATGATATTGGTTCAATGCGCTCACCAACTATAAACGAAAAATCTTTCGATCTTTGGCATGTTGACGAGCCAGATAGAATTGCGGCGTTGGCTATTCACGCGCCAGCATTGCTTACTCATGACGAGCAGTTGATCTGGAAGCTAGTTCGAGAGAACGGCAACCTTTGGAAAGGGCGCCATGACACGTTTGGTGAATGGCGATGGGAGGTCAAGGAGGGCGGTCTCGTCCTTGAACGGCTAAGAGAGCACTGGGAGACCTTCAAGAAAGTCGCAAATCAAGAACTACCACTTGATGCCCTCCCCAAGTGGCAGAAATTCAAAAAGGTGGATGACCTTGATGATGACATTCCTTTCTGAGGTTCAAATGAACGATGCCGCGCAAATCATTTTGGCATTGGCAGCACTCATGTCCTCGGCAAAGGGGATCATTTGGGCGATCCGCTGCTCGAAGGACAGCCCGAACTACGTAAACCCGAGCTTTCGTTTGACTTTTAGAGCTCGCGACGATCGCGAGAGCTAACCGGAAGCTCATTGAAGCACTGGGCGACTAACCTTTCTCCGCGCCCTCCTTTCCTCTGCGGTCTCTGCGTGAACCCCTGCCCGAGCGCGCAAGAAGGCCAGCACTTCGGATCACACTCGGCCGCAACTCCACCACCTTCGGCGGTCCAACCTTCGACAGGCTCAAGACAGGCTCTCCCCTTGCAAGGGAGAATTGGTTCGCGCCAAGTCGCCAAGTCGCCAAGAAGAGAGTTCAATTGCGGATCGCGGTGCACTCTTGGCGGGCTTGGCGGCTTGGCGCGAGTAGTCTCGCGGCTTTGCCGCGTAACCTTCCTCCGCGCCTCCCTTCCCTCTGCGCCTCCGCGTGAAACCCTGCCCGGGTGCAGACGAGAGTCCGCGCGTCGGACCACCCTCGCCCGCCCATCCACCATTCTGCGGATGGTCCCCCTCCCCTTGCAGGAGAGGATTGGTGGCTTAAGCTCCAACCCCCTCATTTGAAAAGGAAGAGGCTATGCGGGCCTCAATCGTGTTCGCGATTCCTAGCCCCCACATACAACTCCCGCCCGCCTTCATTATACCGGCGGCTCATCTCCTCCATGCCCTTCAGCGCAGCCTGACGGCTCGCCTCAGCCGTATCCGTCCCCAGCTTCTCCGAAGCGAGGAAGCTTTCCGGGCTGCTGTTCTGCTTGGCGGCGAAATCGCGGACGTCCTGGCTGATTTGCATCGAGCAGAATTTCGGCCCGCACATCGAGCAGAAATGCGCCGACTTCGCGCCTTCGGCGGGCAGCGTCTGGTCGTGATACTGCTCGGCGGTTTCGGGGTCGAGCGACAGGTTGAACTGGTCGCGCCAGCGGAATTCGAACCGGGCTTTGGACAGCGCATTGTCGCGCACCTGCGAGGCCGGGTGGCCCTTGGCGAGGTCGGCTGCGTGGGCAGCCAGCTTGTAAGTGATAACGCCGACCTTCACATCGTCGCGGTCGGGCAGGCCGAGGTGCTCCTTGGGCGTGACGTAGCAAAGCATCGCGGTGCCATACCAGCCGATCTGTGCAGCCCCGATGCCGCTGGTGATGTGGTCGTATCCCGGCGCAATATCGGTCACGAGCGGGCCAAGCGTGTAGAACGGGGCTTCGCCGCACACCTGCAGCTGCTTTTCCATGTTCTCCTTGATCTTGTGCATCGGCACGTGGCCCGGCCCTTCGATCATCACCTGCACATCCTGCGCCCAGGCACGGTGGGTGAGTTCGCCCAGCGTGTAGAGTTCCGAGAATTGCGCTTCGTCATTGGCGTCGGCGATGCTGCCGGGGCGCAGGCCATCGCCGAGGCTGTAGGCGATGTCGTACGCCTTCATGATTTCGGTGATCTCGTCGAAATGCTCGTAGAGGAAGCTTTCCTTGTGGTGGGCTAGGCACCACTTGGCCATGATCGATCCGCCGCGCGACACGATCCCGGTGACGCGCTTGGCTGCCATCGGGACATAGGCGAGGCGCACGCCCGCATGGATGGTGAAGTAATCGACGCCCTGTTCGGCCTGCTCGATCAGCGTGTCGCGGAAGATTTCCCAGGTCAGTTCCTCGGCCACCCCGCCGACCTTTTCGAGCGCCTGATAGATCGGCACGGTGCCGACGGGGACGGCGGCGTTGCGGATGATCCATTCGCGGGTGTCGTGGATGTTGCGCCCGGTCGAAAGGTCCATGATCGTGTCCGCGCCCCAGCGGATCGACCAGACCATCTTGTCGACTTCGCTCGCCACGTTGGATGCCACGGCGGAGTTGCCGATATTGGCGTTGATTTTGACGAGGAAATTGCGCCCGATCGCCATCGGCTCGCTTTCGGGGTGGTTGATGTTGTTGGGGATGATCGCGCGGCCCCGGGCGATTTCATCGCGGACGAATTCCGGGGTGATGATGGTCGGGATTTCCGCGCCCCAGCTTTGCCCGTCGCGGATCATGTTGGCGTCGATTTCGCGCCCGAGGTTCTCGCGCTCGGCGACATATTCCATTTCGGGCGTGATGATGCCTTGGCGGGCGTAGTGCATCTGGCTGACGTTCATGCCCGCCTTGGCGCGCAAGGGGCGCTTGATGGTATTCGGGAACTGCGGGACGCCGCCGCTGCGATCGGGGCCGAGTTGGCCGTTATCCTCGGGCTTCACCTCGCGGCCATCATAGGCCTCGACATCGCCGCGCGCCATGATCCAGTCGCGGCGCAACTGCGGCAGGCCGGCGTTGATGTCGATCTGCGCGGCGGGGTCGGTATAGGGGCCCGAGGTGTCGTAGACGCGCACGCTCGGCTCGCTGCCCTCAAGATCAATCTCGCGCATGGCGACGCGGATGCCAGAGCCGGTGCGCGCGCCGACATGGATCTTGCGGCTGCCGCGGATGGGGCCAGTGGTGACGCCAATTTCGACGGGTGAATTGATGTCGGCCATGTCTGCTCTCTCCTCAAGGCGGATGGAGCGCGGGCGCATGGGTTCAAACGACCAGCCCACTCCCTCCGCCGATGCTAATCGGTTCAGGTTCGACGGGTCGTGGGGTGCGAAACCCACCTCTCAGCGCAAGCGCGCTCCCCGGGGATGTTCTTTCATATGCTGCCGCCACTGAACTGGCCAGAGAATTTCGATTGACCGACTGTGTTATATTGATAACACAGCAACATGCTAACCCTCACCGATATCCGTAAAGCCTACGGACGCAAGACTGTGCTTGATGGGATCACACAGACCTTCCCTGTTGGTCTCACGCTTCTCGTCGGACCGAGCGGGGCGGGAAAGTCGACCTTGTTGCGCTTGCTGGCAACGGCGGAAAAGCCGAATGCCGGAACGATCAGCTGGGCCGGAGCTGTGCTGCCCGGTGCGCGGCGCGCCTTGCGCCGGACACTTGGATATGCGCCGCAAGCGGTTGATCTGCCCGATGATCTGACGGCGCGGGAATTTGCCCAGCATATGGCATCGCTCAAAGGGTTGGATGCGGCAGCCGCGGATGCGCAATTCGGCGCGATCACCGATGCGATTGGACTGCACGCCGACATCAACAACCGCATTTCGACCTTTTCCGGCGGCATGCGGCGACGATTGATTTTCGCGCAGGCGATGCTCGGTACACCGCAACTCATTGCGCTTGACGAGCCAACAGCGGAGCTTGACGGTGAAACAGCGCGCAAGCTGAGCGCACTCATCCTTGAACGGGCACAGGACGCTGTGGTTGTGATGACCACGCATTTGGCCGATGAACTGGCCCCCCATGCCGCGCAGGTGCTGCGCGTTGAGAACGGCAAAGTCCGCGCCGCATGACCGCGCTGGCGATCGCTCGATCATCGCTCTCCACCAGCCTGCTTCGCTACCGGCGAAGCTGGGGACTTTGGCTGTTGCTGCTTGTGGCCCCAGTTGGCGCGCGATTCATGATTTCGGACGAAGATGGCGGAGGCGTTGCGATTGCGATTGGGGGGCAGCTCCCCGTCCTGACATCGTCTGTGCTGGGCGTGTGGCTTGGCATTGTAGTGACCACTCTATTGCTGCCCATTGGTTATATTTATCTGCGCGCGAACACCACGCGCAGACAGCCATGGCAGATCGAAGAAGTGACGGCGGGATCGCGCATCGCAATGATGCTGGGGCGCTTTGCGGCTGACGTCGCAGTGCTGCTGGCCGTGCTGGCGACGCTGACCTTGGCGGGCTGGTTTCTTGGCTGGCTTATGGTTTCGGGGCCGCTTAACCTCTGGCAGATAACTTATGCGCTGTGGTTGGTCGCTGCCCCATCGCTTATCGGGCTGGCCGCGATCCGGATTTTCTTTGATGCGGTGCCGTGGCTGCGGCGGGGTTTGGGCGATTTTTGCTACCTAGTGCTCTGGGTCGCTTCAATCACCGTACCGTCTGCCGCTGATCATCAAAGTTCCAGCTTTGCCAGCAATATGTATGACTTTCCGGGGTTCATGCGCCCACTGGTCGGGCCGGCGCCTAGCGAGGGCAAGGAATTCGGGATCGGCGGAATTGAGGTCAGATCAGGTCGAGTCCCACTTGATGTCAATGCGGGATTGAATGCTGAAGGCTATGCAGCTTCGCGCGTCGCTTGGGTTGGCATATCGCTGTTGCTGGTTGTACTTGCCGGGGCGGTTTACCGACCGCACAAACAACCCAAACGCGCCACTTCACAAGGCAGGCTCGCACGATTGCTGACCGCTGGCCCGCCGCCGCCCGCGAACTTGATGGCGATGCCGGCATTGGCAACCTCGCTCCCCTATCTGAAGCTGATCATCGCCGAGTTTCGCCTGATCGGTGCTGGGCGGCCATTTTTAGCCCTCGCAAGTTTGGCCGCTGCGTCAGGTTTGGCCGCGGATTATCGCCATATTGGCAGCCCTGCTGCACTTTTGCTGCTTATCTTTGCGCTGTCGGCGCATGCGGGGCGAAGCGAAGCGCGCGGACTGATCGCGCTCACGCAAACAATGGCACTGTCGCCATTGGCCCGGCGCCTGGCCTTTACTCTGGCCGGGATTGGGTGGTCTGCCCTGCTTGCCATTCCATCAGCGGCGATCAGCCTCTCCGCCGGACCGATCGGGCTGGCCATGGTGACCGGGGGCATTGCTGCGCTGATTGCCATTGTGCTGAGCAGCCTTACGCACTCAGCCTTCGCCGCCCGCATCGTTCTGATGATTGTCTGGTACGCCTATCTGTCGTCCTGAATAAGCGGCAGCAGGACAGGGCGCATGTGCGGAGGCGGGCGCGGCGTCATCGACCCCCTCAATCCTCCCCCTTCACCCCCAGCAAGCACAGCGCCAGCAGCAACGTCGCCAGCACGACCGTTCCGCCCGCGATCGGCAGCTCCCCGGAAAAGCTGCGGCCCAGTGCCATTGATAGCGCGTTGGACACCAGCGCCACCGCGCCCACCAAGGCGGTCAATCCGCCGAGCACCTTGCTCCCTGCGCTCATCCGCGCGGACCCGAACACGATCGCCGCGAGCGCCAGCAGCACCTTGGCGGCGTTGTAGACCATGAAGGAAAAGGCCACGACCGCGCCGATCAGCGGGGCCAGCGACGGATCGGCCTCAGCCGCGTCGCCAAAGGGGCCGAACATCGTCAGGCCAACGCCGACCTGCACCACATTCAGCACCGCTGCCGCCGCAATCGCCGACCAGCCGAGATGCAGCCGCTTGGCCTGCGCCAGCGCTGAGCCCGCAAAGGCCGCCAGCATCACGAACAGGAAGCCTTCAATTCCCCACAGCGGCGCGCGCGAAATCTCGGGCATGGTGAGATAGAGCGCGGTATAGATCGCCTGCGTCACTGCCGCGATCAGCAGCAGGGCGGCGGTGATGGTAATGGTGCGTTGCTGTGTGAATTCCATGGTTGCCCCCGGATTGGTCTGAAAGGTCTCTGATAACAGCTATTCGCCGCATCGCCGAACAAGGTTACCGCCCCAGGGCAAGCGCATCCTTTCAATTCTCACCGTGAGCACGCATCATTCGATTATCTGCCCGCGCACCATCACGAAATCGACCTGTTCCAGCACCCGCACGTTATCGAGCGGATTGCCGTCCACCGCGATGATGTCTGCCGAGAAGCCCGGCGCGAGCCGCCCGATCTGGCTCTCCATCCCCAGCACCTTGGCCGCCCCGGTGGTGGCGCTGGCGAGGGCTTCGCGGTTTGACATGCCCTGCTTGGTCATCAGCGCGAATTCCTCGGCATTGCGGCCATGCTGGAACACGCCCGCATCGGTGCCGAAAGCGACCGTCACGCCAAATTGCCGCGCGCGGCTGACCAGCGAGGCCATCAGGGGCTGCACCGCGCGGATCTTGTTTTCGACCACGGGGGTATAAACGCCCTTACCCAGCCCTTCGCTGACGCCTTCCAATGCCATCAGGGTGGGCACCAGCACCGTGCCATTGGCCTTCATCGCCTTGGCCGCGGCTTCGTCGAGATAGGTGCCGTGCTCGATGCTATCGATGCCCGCTTCGGCGGCCTGCTGAATGCCGCGTGCGCCGTGGGCATGGGCCATGACTTTCAGGCCCAGCTTGTGCGCGGTGTCGGCAATCGCCTTCATTTCATCGGGCGTGAAATGGGCTTCAAGGCCCCGGCCCTGCTGCGAGAGCACGCCGCCGGTCGCGGTGATCTTGATCACGTCCGACCCATTCTGGCTGGCGAGCCGCACCTTGGCCGCGCATTCAATCGCGCCGGTGCAGGTAAAGCCAGAATCGAGCAGTTCGTTGACCTCGGGCCGGAAGCCGTTGACGTCGGCATGGCCGCCGATGATCGCGAGCGCCGGGCCAGCGGCTACAATGCGCGGACCGGGTATCACGCCTTCGGCCGTGCCGCGGCGCAACGAGAACGCGGTTTCGGTGCCGCTGCCCGCTTCGCGCACAGTGGTGAAGCCCGCGCGCACCGTCACCAATGCGTTCTTTGCGCCGACGACCACGCCCCATTCATCGGGCTCGGTCGCTTCCTTCCAGAAATCGCCGCCGGGATCGCCGGTCAGATGGGTGTGGAGGTCAATCAGGCCGGGCAGCACGGTTTTGCTGCTGAGATCGATTTCGCGGTCGGCGGTCACCGGTCCTGTGCCAGGAGTGATCGATACGATTGTGCCATCGGTGACGATGATCGTCGCCGGGCCACTTGGCTCGCTGGCGGCATCGGTGATCACACTGCCCGCGCGGATCGCCACAGTCTCAGCCGCAAGCGGCGCGGCAAGCCCGGTGATGGCCGCGGCCCCTATCAATAGCGCGCTGCGAAATGCCTGCATCAAACGTCTCCCCTGAAATGTCGCTGGTGCCTGTGATGGCCCGGTGCGGACGCCGTGGCAAGCCCCGCCCCCGCCTGTTCGCCAACTCAGCTTTCGCGCGCAAAGGCGGCGGCGCGCATTGCCGTATGCCGCGCCCTCGCCTAGGGCTGAGACCGATGGTCGATTCAACTCCGCATCCCGCACAACACTCCGCCATTCACGACGTGATCATCGTCGGCGGCGGGTTGGCGGGCGGGTTGATCGCGCTCGCGCTGCATCGCCATGCGCCCGGATGCCGGTTTGTGGTGATCGAGGCCGGGAGCAGCCTTGGCGGGCATCACCGCTGGAGCTGGTTTGAAACCGACATCCGCCCCAAGGCGCGCGGGTTGATGGAAGGGT
>JAKFWB010000092.1 GCA_021732945.1 Porphyrobacter sp. | reverse complement strand
TGGTCGTGGTGCAGCCAACCACAGAAGCGTGGATCAGCGTGCGGCGCAAGCTGTGCGAGCAGGCCGGATCGATCTGCTTCATCGCCCAGAATGACGGGCGTGACACTTCTCCTGCGCCGTCAATCACCCGCAAATCGCCATGGGCCAGAACCGGGTGCTCCGCGCCGCGCCGCGCCTCTACGCCGCGCACCAGCGCCAATCCGCTCGCCACCTTGTCTGGGAGCCAGATATCGTCATGATCGACCAGCAGCACATAATCCGCCGTCGCAGCTTCTAGCAGGCGGGCGAAGTTCATCATTGCTGAACCCGAAGGTGCCGCATGCTCCAGCAAGCGCGGCGGATGGCGAAAGCGCGGGGCGAAGGCGGCGATGATGTCCAGCGTCGCATCGCGCGATCCATCGTCGGACACCACCAGCAGGAAGTCATCATGGGTCTGATTGATGAGCGATTCCAGCAACTCAGCCAGATAGCGCTCGCTGTTATAGGTCGCGAGCAGCAGTTCGGTGGTGCCGCTTGCCATCATGCGCCCGCGATATTCGCGCCGCAATAGCCGGGATCGCGCACGGTGGCGGAGGTCTTGCGCACCACCACTTCAAATTGCAGCGCAAGGAAGCGGCGAAACAGACCCAGCGTCAGCTTGTCGAGCAGGGCAAGCGTGCGATTGCGGATGCGCATCTGGCTCGCCACCAGCTCCAGCCCGCTGCACGTCATCAGCTTTTCGGCCGAGCGGCGCGCGAAGAAGCGGATGTGGGTGCGGTCAAACAGCCCGGTGTGATCATAGTGCCAGGTGCCCCCCACCACCCGCGCAATGAAACGCAGATGCTGGGTGTTGGGCACTGAGGCGACAATCGTCGCGCCCATTGGCAGGGTTTCGTGCAGTTCCGCGATCAGCGCCCAGGGATCATAGACATGTTCGAGCACGCACAGGCAGAACACCAGATCGAAGGGCTCCACCGTGGCGAGCGCCTCGGTAATTGCGCTGCGGCGGTTGAGATCGACCTGAAACGTGCCGTCGGTAATTGCGGCTGCCTGAGCCAGCGCATCGGCGGAGTAATCAGCCACATAGACCGTATCAGCGCCGAGCGACTGCTTGATCGCGGCGGCAAATCGCCCCGATGATCCGCCGATATCCAGAATGCGCCGAGGGGCGGGCGGACAGATCGCCTCGATCCCGTCGCGATGGGATTGGGTGTAAATCGGGGTAACCACATCTGCCATGCGATGCCTTCCAGACTGGATCGGGTGCCGCCCTTGCGCCACGGCCATCGTTTCGCACTTGCACCTAACCGTCGCCGTCAATCCGGGAAAGCCACATTTTTCGGGCATCGCCCCCATTTGGTGATTGACCCCCACTGGCCGTGCTGCAATGCAGCGCCACGGTCGCAAGGGATAGGAAAAATGAGGTGGCCGGATGGGCGATAGCGCAGGCATAAAGGCACGGCGCGGGATCATCCTGGCGGGTGGATCAGGCACCCGGCTCTACCCGCTGACGCGCGGCGTATCCAAGCAATTGATGCCGATCTTCGACAAGCCGATGATCTATTATCCGCTCAGCACGCTGATGCTGGCGGGGATCCGCGACATCCTGATCATCACCACGCCCGAAGATGCGGCGCAATTTCAGCGCGTGCTGGGCGACGGATCGGATTTTGGCGTGTCGCTGAGCTATGCCGTGCAGCCCAAGCCCGAGGGGCTGGCGCAGGCCTTCCATATCGGCGCGGATTTCGTGAAGGGCGGGCCGAGCGCACTGATCCTGGGCGATAACATCTTCTACGGCCACGGCCTGCCGGATCTGCTGCGCAATGCCAATGCGCGGCCATCCGGGTCCACGGTGTTCGCCTACCGGGTCAATGATCCGCAGGCTTTTGGCGTGGTGGAATTCGATGGCAGCGGCAAGGCCATTTCGATCTTGGAAAAGCCCAAGGCTCCCAAGTCCAACTATGCCGTCACCGGCCTCTATTTCTACGACGAAACCGTGGTTGACCGGGCGCGCGACCTTGCGCCTTCGCCGCGCGGTGAGCTGGAGATTACCGATCTCAACCGGCTCTATCTGGATGATGGCACAATGTCGGTCGAGATCATGGGGCGCGGGTTTGCCTGGCTCGACACCGGCACCCATGCATCCTTGCTTGATGCGGCGACTTACGTGCGGATTACCGAGGAACGGCAGGGGCTGAAGATCTGCTGCCCCGAAGAAATCGCCTGGCGGAAGGGCTTCATCACCGCCGACCGGCTGCGCGAGATCGCCGAGCCGCTGCGCAAATCGGGTTACGGCGAATATCTGCTGAAGCTGCTCGATAGCCCGGTGCTGCCGTGAACATCATCGAAACCGCCTTGCCCGGCGTGCTGATCATCGAACCCAAGGTGTTCGGCGATGCGCGCGGGTTCTTTATGGAAACTTGGAATGCGGCCGGTTTCGCCGGGGCGGGGCTCGATCTGACCTTTGTGCAGGACAATCACAGCCGCTCGCAGAAGGGCGTGCTGCGCGGACTGCACTTCCAGAACCCGGGGCCGCAGGGCAAGCTGGTGCGGGTGGCCAATGGCGCGGTGTTCGATGTCGCGGTCGATTTGCGGGCGTCTTCGCCGACCTTCGGGCAGTGGGTCGGGGTGGAATTGAGCGCCGCCAGCAAGCGGATGTTCTGGGTTCCCGAAGGCTTTGCCCACGGCTTCCTGACGCTCGAGGACGATACCGACTTCCTCTACAAATGCACTGCCCCCTATGCGCCGCAAACCGAGTTCACGCTGGCGTGGGATGATCCGGCGGTCGGCATCGCATGGCCGGTGGCGGGGCTTGCTCCCATCATCTCAGACAAGGACGCGCGCGGGCTTGCGCTTGCTGATGTGCCGGTGTTCGCATGAGAGTGCTGATTACGGGCGCCAACGGGCAATTGGGCGGGGCGCTCCAGCGCACGGCACCGGGTTGGGCCGACATCAACGCAATCGATGTCGAGGATGTCGACCTGACCGATGCAGCGATGCTGACGGCGCGATTGGTGGTCGAGGCGCCCGATGTGATCATCAATGCCGCCGCCTATACCGCAGTCGACCGGGCGGAGAGTGATGAGGCGCTCGCCCGCTCAATCAATGCCGATGCCGTGGCAGTGATGGTAGAGGCGATGGCCGGAACGGGCGGCAAGGTCGTTCACGTGTCCACCGATTATGTCTTCGATGGCACCGCGTCGGCCCCCTATGCGCCCGATGCCCTGCGCAATCCGCAGTCGGCCTATGGCCGCACCAAGGCCGAAGGCGAGGACAAGCTGCGTCCCGAAGACCTGCTGGTCCGCACGGCCTGGGTCTACGAAGCGGGCGGGCCGAACTTCGTGCGCACCATGATCCGCCTGATGAACGAGCGGGATGAACTGGGTGTCGTCGCCGATCAGGTCGGCTCGCCAACATGGGCGACCGGCCTTGCCCGCACCATCTGGGCCCTGGCCGAAAAGGGCGCGAGCGGCACATTCCACCACGCCGACGATGGTGCGATCAGCTGGCACGAATTCGCCGTCGCTATCGCTGAAGAGGCCCATGCGCTGGGCCTTGTCAAACGCATTCCGGTGATCCGCCCGATCACCACCGCCGAATATCCCACCCCGGCAAAACGCCCGGCCTTCTCGCTGCTCGATTGCCGCGCCACCCGTGCGGCGTTGGGTGAAGAGCCGGTTCACTGGCGCACCAACCTGCGTCTGATGCTCAAAGAGGAAGCGCAGCTTGGCTAATCTGCTTGTGACCGGCGGCGCCGGATTTATCGGCGGCAATTTCGTGCATTACTGGAATGCACAGCACCCCGAAGACCGGGTGGTGGTGCTTGATGCGCTGACCTATGCTGGCAATCGCTCTACGCTGGAAGGCAGCGCAGCCGAGCTGGTCGAAGGCGATATCCGCGATTCCGCGCTGGTGGAGAGCCTGCTGCGCGACCATGCGATTACCACGCTGGTGCACTTCGCCGCGGAAAGCCACGTTGACCGTTCGATCAGCGGGCCGGATGCCTTTATCGACACCAATATCCTCGGCACCAACAGCCTGCTCAAGGCCGCCCGCGCCGTGTGGTTGGCGGGCAGCGGCACGCCGCACCGGTTCCACCACATCTCGACCGACGAGGTGTTCGGATCGCTCGGCCCCAATGATCCGGCCTTCAGCGAAGTCACGCCCTACGCCCCCAACTCGCCTTATTCGGCGAGCAAGGCCGCGTCAGATCATCTGGTGCGCGCCTATCACCACACCTATGGGCTGGAGGTGACGACCAGCAATTGTTCGAACAATTACGGGCCGTACCAATATCCCGAAAAGCTGATCCCGCTGTTCCTGCTGAACGCGCTGCACGGCCGCCCGCTGCCGATCTATGGCGACGGGATGAACGTGCGCGATTGGTTGCACGTGGAAGATCACTGCCGCGGGATCGAGTCGTGTCTGCTGAAGGGCCAGCCGGGCGAGACCTACAATATCGGCGGCGGCGCCGAACTGCCCAACATGACCGTGATCGACACCATCTGCGCCGAGGTCGACCGCGCCTTTGCCGAAATCGAAGGCCTTGCCGCGCGCTACCCCGACGCGCCCGCCGCCAAGGGCCAGCCGACCATCAGCCTCAAAACCTTCGTCACCGACCGCGCCGGGCATGATCGCCGCTACGCCATCGACGAAACCAAGGCCCGCGCCGAGCTCGGCTACGCCCCCGCGCACGGCTTCGAAGATGGACTGCGCCAGACGCTGCGCTGGTATCTGAGCCGCGAGGCGTGGTGGCGGCCGCTTTTGGCGGGTTGACCATGGCTGAGGATCGTCCAACCGCAGCGCCCGCACCGCTCCACGTCGGGCTGCTGTGGCACACCTTCAAATCGGAAAACCTCGGTGTCGGCGCATTGACGCTTGCCAATATGAACCTGATCGCGGCGGCGGTGGAAGCGGCGGGCCGGCAGCCGGTGTTTCACCTGATGGGATCGCGCGGGCAGGTCGATTACAGCGAAGAAGCCGCCTACCCCAATGACTTCGTCAATGTCGGCTACAAGGCGCTGGCCAACCCGACCTCCGATCTGCACCGCACCATGGCGCGCTGCGATATCGTGTTCGATATCGGATCGGGCGACAGCTTTTCCGACATCTATTCCTGGGGTCGGTACGGGATGATGCTGATATCCAAGCTGGTCGCCAAGGCGCGGCAGGCACCGCTGGTGCTCAGCCCGCAGACCATCGGCCCGTTTTCAAGCAAGCGGGCGCGGTGGGCGGCGCGCGGCGTGCTGGCCTTCGCGCAGCATATCTTTGCGCGCGATGAGACGTCCTACAGGCTGCTCGGCGATATGGGGCTGGGCGGCAAATCCTCGCTCACCTCGGATGTTGCCTTTGCGCTGCCCTATGATCGGCCAGCCGACAAGGATGGGCGCGATCTGGCGGGCGGGCGGACAATCAAGGTCGGGCTCAACGTCTCTGCACTGATGTATCGCCGCGATCTGGCCGCCGCCGCCGGGGACAAGATCAAGCTGACGGTGGATTACCCGGCGCTGATCGATGCGGTGCTCGACCGCCTGACCGGCGACCCCCGGTTCGAGGTGCATTTCGTGCCGCATGTGCTCGCCAGCTTCCTCGCGCACGAGGATGATTATGCCGCGTCCGAGGGCTTGCGCGAACGCTATCCCCAAGTGATCCTGCCGCCGCGCTTTGCCGGGCCGTCGCAGGCCAAGACCTATATCGCCAATCTCGACCTGTTGATGGGCAGCCGGATGCATGCGACCATTGCGGCGATCTCGTCAGACACGGCGGTGGTGCCGCTGGGATACAGCCGCAAGTTCAACGGGCTGTTCGATTCCATCGGCTATGGCTGGAACGTCGATATGACCAGCACCACCAATGATGCCGCAATGGCGAAGATCGAGGCGGCACTGGCTGACCTGCCCAAGGTGCGCAGCGATGCCATCACCGCCAATGCCGAAGCGCGGCGGCGGTTGGAGTCGTACCGGGCGTTTCTCGATCAAGCGATTGGGCAAGTCGCGGCCCATGCTTGATGTCGCGGCCATCACGGCCAATGGCCTGTGCGCGGGTTGCGGCATGTGCGCCGGACTGAGCGATCCGGCGCGGCCTGCGATTGTCATGCAGAACTCGCCCGAAGGCTATCGCCGGCCGGTGGTAGTGGGCGACGTCGGCGCTGAGCAGGCCCGCCTGATCGACGGCGCTTGTCCGGGCGCGAATATCCGCCACGACCCGGCGAGCCATGAGGCGGAGTATCACCCGGTCTGGGGCCCGCTGATCACCGCCCGGTTGGGCTGGAGCGCGGATGCTGAACTGCGCCGTAATGCCTCGTCCGGCGGCGGCCTTTCGGCGATGCTGGTGCAACTGCTGAACACCGGCCAGATTGATTACGTGGTGCAGACCGCCGTGTCGGATGCCTCGCCCCTGCGCAATGCGCTGGCGATAAGCACGGGCCGCGATGATGTGTATCGCGCGGCGGGATCGCGTTACGCGCCGTCATCGCCGCTGGAGGACATTGCCGCGCGGCTGGATGCGCCGGGGCAGTTCGCCTTCGTTGGCAAGCCTTGCGATGTCGCGGGCCTGCGGCAGTTGGCGCGGCATGATCCCCGCGTCGACGCCAAGGTGCCCTTCATGCTCGCCTTCATGTGCGCCGGCGTGCCGAGCTATCGCGGTACCTCTGCCTTGCTGACGGCGATGGGGGTGGAGGATGAAAGCGCCGTCACCGCGTTTCGTTTTCGCGGCGATGGCTGGCCGGGGTTCGCCACGGCGGAGCTCGCCGATGGGCGGCGCTTTACGATGGATTACGACACCAGCTGGGGCACGATCCTCAACCGCCACCTGCAATTCCGCTGCAAGATCTGCCCCGACGGGATCGGCGAATTTGCCGACATCGTGTGCGCCGACGGCTGGCATCTGGACGAAGCGGGCCGCCCGCTGTTTGACGAACAGGACGGCCGCAGTCTCGTCCTCACCCGCACCCGCAAGGGCGAGGCGCTAGTGGCCGAGGCGGTGGCGGCAGGCACCTTGCTGACCGCCCCGGTGGAGGTGGCTGCCATTGCCCGGATGCAGCCGTTTCAGGCCAATCGGAAAGGATTGGTCATCTCACGCCTCGCTGCCATGGCGCTGACTGGCAAGCGCCGTCCGCGCTTTGCCGGACTTGCGTTGGGGCATAATGCCCGGCGGCTCGGCGCAAAAGAGAACCTGCGCAGCCTGCTGGGCACCTTGCGGCGGCTGGTGACGGCAAAGGGGCAGTACTGATGCTGCACGCCGTGCCCAAATGAGCGCGAAGCGCGTCTCCACCGCAGGCCTGACGCTGGGCTTTGGATCGATGGCCGAACACGCGCTGCTGTTCGCGCGGACGGTGTTGGTGGCGCGGCTGCTGGGGCCGGAATATTTCGGGATCAGCGTCACCTTCCTGCTGGTCGTCAGCGCCTTTGCCTTGATCAGCGACGTGGGGATCGAAAAATACGTCATCCAAGCGCGCGAGGACGAACTTGACCGCGCTATGCCGACGCTCGCGACGATGCTGCTGGTGCGCGGGCTGATGATGGGGCTGGCAATCGTGCTGATGTCGGGCTGGATTGCAGGGCGGTTCGGCCAGCCGGAGCACGCATGGTTCTATGCCATGGCCGGGTTGATCCCGGTGATCGAGGGCTTCCGCAACCTCGATCCGCTGGCGCAGCAAAAGCGGATGCAATTTGGCGCCTATGTGAAGATGATGCTCGGCGGGCTAGTGCCCGGCGTGCTGCTGGCGATTGTGCTGGCGGCGGTGACGCGCGACTTTATCGCGGTCGCAGCGGGCTGCCTGCTAACCTCGGTCGTATCGGTCACGCTGTCGCATGTGCTGGCGGCCAAGCCGTATCGGCTGGGGCTGGACCGTGCGGCCTTCCGCTCAGTGATCGGCTATGGCTGGCCACTCCTGCTCAATGGCGTGGTGATCTTTTTCGCCACGCCATTG
>JAKFWB010000089.1 GCA_021732945.1 Porphyrobacter sp. | reverse complement strand
TGCTGTGGCAGATCAAGCAGAAATACGGGAAGAACATAAGCTGGGCGGACCTGTTCATCCTCACCGGCAATGTCGCGATCGAAAGCATGGGCGGCCCGGTGTTCGGCTTCGGCGGCGGCCGTGCGGATGTGTTCGAGCCCGAGAGCGTTTATTGGGGCACCGAAGAACAGTGGGTCAACGAAGGCGTTGCCACTCGCATTCGCCCGGCTGACGGTGCTGAAATCGAAAACCCGCTTGCCGCGATCCAGATGGGGCTGATCTATGTCAATCCCGAAGGTCCGGGCGGCAATCCCGATCCGCTCGAAAGCGCGCGCGACATGCGCGAAACTTTCGCGCGGATGGCGATGAATGACGAGGAAACCGTCGCGCTCACCGCTGGCGGTCACGCCTTCGGCAAGGCGCATGGCGCGGCGCCGGCCAGCACCTTCGGGGGTTCGCCCGAAAGCGAGACACTCGAACTGCAGGGCTTTGGCTGGCTGACCGACGGCGAAGAGATCACCGCGGGCAACATCACCACCTCGGGCATCGAAGGCAGCTGGTCGAACAACCCGACCGCGTGGAGCCATGATTACTTCCGCATCCTGTTCAAGTATGATTTTGAACTGGTGCACAGCCCGGCCGGTGCCCAGCAGTGGACGCCGATCAACCCCGATCCCGAAGACATGGCCCCCGACGCGCGCGATCCGAACAAGCGCGTGCCGACCATGATGACCACCGCCGACATGGCGTTGAAGATGGACCCGGACTATCGCAAGATCTCCGAACGCTTCCTCGCAAACCCGGCGGATCTTGATGATGCCTTCGCCCGCGCGTGGTTCAAGCTGTGCCACCGCGATATGGGGCCGAAGGTCCGCTACATGGGGCCAGAAGTCCCGGCCGAAACGCTGATCTGGATGGACCCGGTCCCGGCTGGCACTACCCCCTCGGAGACGGAAGTGGCGGCGTTCAAGGCAGCGATCATCGGCTCGGGCCTGACGGTCAGCGAGTTGGTCAAGGTGGCCTGGGCCTCGGCCTCGACCTACCGCAATTCCGACCACCGCGGCGGCGCCAATGGCGCGCGTGTGCGGCTCGCTCCGCAGAGCGGCTGGGCGGCGAATGATCCCGCTGAGCTCTCCAAAGTGCTGGGCGTGATCGACGCGCATCGCGGTAGCCTGTCGATGGCTGATGCCATCGTGCTGGCGGGCAGCGCGGCGGTTGAAAAGGCGGCGCGTGATGCCGGGCATGATGTGGCCGTGCCATTCCTCGGCGGACGCGGCGATGCCACGGACGAGCACACCGATGCCGCCAGCTTCGAACCGCTGGAGCCCTTCGCCGATGGCTTCCGCAACTATCTGCGCACCAAGGCGCAGGTTCGCACCGAGGAAATGCTGATCGACAAGGCGCACCTGCTCGGCCTATCGATCCCGGAATTGACCGTGCTGGTCGGCGGGATGCGGGTGCTGGGTGCCAACAGCGGCAACACCGCGCACGGGGTGTTCACCGACACCGTCGGCACACTGACGCCGGACTTCTTCCGCAACCTGCTCGACATGAACACCAAGTGGACCCCCGTCGATGGCAGCAGCGATGAAGAATATGTCGGCACTTGTCGCACCACCGGCGCGGAGAAGTATCGCGCCACCCGCGCCGATCTCGTGTTCGGCTCAAACTCGATGCTGCGCGCGCAGGCCGAGGTCTATGCCGAAGCCGGAAACGAGGGCAAGTTCGTTTGCGACTTCATCTCGGCCTGGAACAAGGTTATGAATGCAGATCGCTTTGACGTGACGCACGCCCGTTACCACTAAGCCTCAGGCGCGCAGCGATGCGCGCACTGGCTTGCCCTGATCAACCCCCCGATCAGGGTCGCAAGGGGGCCCCCGGTAGAGATGCCGGGGGCCTTATCCTTTCGGGGGTCAGAACCAGCGCGCGTCGCGCAAGGTCGCCACATTGGCGCGGGCGACAGGGGCTTCGACATCGCGTGCCAGCTTGAGCCGGACATTGCGCCCGTCGCGCAGCACATCCTCAACCGCGCCCCGGGCAACCCACCAGCTACGGTGGACCTGCATCCCTTCCAGATCGCCGATCAGCACCATGGCATCGCGCAGCCGCATCAGCACCAGCGCCGATCCCAGCGCCGTGTGGACCCGAACGTAGTGGTCCTCCATTTCCAGGGCGATGATCTCGCTGCCGAGTTCGGGAGGAAGCTGATCGAACAGCGGGTTGGGCGGCGGGATTGATGGCGGCGCGGCAGGAACCGGCGCGGGTTCCGCTGCGTCGGCCAAGGCCGCAGACGCAGCAGCCATCGGGGCCACTGCCATCGGCGCGGCGTCGGGCATGGCTTCGCGCGGGCGTGACTGCACCAGATTGAACAGCACCGTCACCGCCCCGCCAATCACCAGCACCGAGAAATAGGTCGCCATCGCCGCATCAAGCCCCGGCCATTTGATTGTGCCAAGAGGCTGGCTGTTGATCGCCATCACCGCAAAGCTCATCGGCACAGTCGAAACCAGACAGGTCGCAGCCAGCAGGCCCCAGCGTGGCAGGGCGAGCGTGCGCTCTCCCCAGTCGACCAAGCTCTGCATCGGGCGGTAGCAGCCATAGCCGAGCCAGGCGAAGCCGATCCACGACACCAACCGTTCAGGCAGCGGCGCGGCGATGCTGCCGAACGGGCCGATCAGCGCCAGGAACACCCCGATCACCGTCATGATCCCCAAATCGATGATGATCCGGCGGGCAAGTGCGTGGCGGGGTGAGGCCGGTTGAGGGTTCATAGCGCATACCTGACTGCCCACTCGCGCTTCGTAAAGTGGCACGGGGCCGTTTTCGGCGACATTTCACGCGCGGCGCAGACCATTGGCGCAGGCGTGATTGCGCGCGAACGGGGCTGCTGCATCCCGGCCTCAACACGGACATCATCACCTTTGAGGAGACCTGCCATGAGCGCCATCACTCTGCCCTTCACCCCCAAAGCCACCCGCACCGTCGCCAAGGCGTCCGCCAACTTCGACATCGGCCCCGTCGCCCGGACCGCTATCAGCCTTGCGTGCTTCACCATGTGCTTTGCGGTGATCGTCTCGCTTGGCAAGGCGGCGCTGGGCATGGTCGACGGGCTGCACCACTACGCCAAGCTGCCGATCATCATCCACGTCGCCGCCGTGCTCCCCACCATTCCGCTGGGCGGCTGGCTGCTGCTGGCGCGCAAAGGCACCGCGATGCACAAGCAGTTGGGCAAGGCCTGGCTGGTACTGATGCTGATCACCGCCACATCGGCAATCTTCATCCAGACTTCGGGCAGCTTCAGCTGGATCCACCTGTTCGTGCCGATGACCTTTCATGCCGCATGGAAGGTGGTCGCAACGGCGCGGCGCGGCGATATCATGGCGCATAAGCGGCATCTGGTGTTCACCTACCTCACCGCGCTGATGCTGCCCGGCCTTGCCGCCTTCCTCATCCCCGGCCGGATGATGAATGTCATGCTGATGGGCTGATCGCTTTTCCACACAATGGCTGCGGCGTTAACGACCCCTTCACCGCGTTCTGTGTAAGACCCTGATATCGAGTAGGGATTTTTCAAAGCAGGGCCGCATTCATGTCGTTGATGGACCCCGGCTCGGTGCGTAATCTAACCGCGACAACATCGCGCGCACCGAGCCAGATGTCATACCTTTTTTCCGACCGGTGGGCGGCTGCGCTGAACGGGTCATTCACCGCGGCCCTGTGCAAAGTGGAGCTGCGCCGCCTGTCCGGCTTGCGGGAACAAGATCGCAAGCACTGGACCGAATTGAGCGCGCGGGCGACCCCGGGTAACATCTTTGCGCAAGACTGGTTCATGGAACCCGCGCTGCGTCACTGCGGCAAGGACTGGTCGCTCCGGCTGGCGATCGTGCGGCAGGCCTCGGGCGCTTGGCTAGGAGTGGTGCCCTTGACCTTTGCGCCGACGATCGGACGCATGCCCACCCCTTGCTGGCAGAGCTGGCACGCCGAGCACCAGTTTCTCGCCACGCCGCTGGTCTTGCCGGGGGCCGAAAAAGCCTTCTGGCAGGTGCTGCTGGCATGGTTAGATCGGGAACCACGGTTGGCGTTCGGCCTGTCGGTCGGGCCGATGCCGGTGTGTGATCCGGTCACGCTGGCACTGGCCAGCCTGTGCGCCGAGCAAGGCCGCCCGCTGCATGTGGGCGACAGCTTCACCCGGCCCGCGCGTCTCGCCGCTAGCCGCCCCGATCGGCGGGCGCAGCGCCTGCTCGACACGGAGCTGGATGGGCTGGAGGCCAAGCTTGCTGCCGAACGCGGCCCGGTGCGGCTGGTGATGCACGAGAGCGGGACAGACTGCGACCCGTGGGCGGCGGCCTTCCTTGCGCTTGAGCGCGCCGGGGGGAATGGCCGGGGCACCCGCGCACCGGCTGGCGACAGCGCCAATGCCGACTTGTTCCGTGAGGTGATCCGCCACGGCCATCGCAGCGGCACGGTGCGGCTCGCCAGCCTGACCGCTGGGGAAACCATCGTGGCGATGACCAGCTGGTTTGTCGCTGGCGGATACGGCTATGGCTTCAAGATGGCCTTTGACAATAGCTGCCGGGATGCCGGGCCTGGGCGGTTGCTGATGCGCCGGGTTGCGCGCGCGCTGGACGAAGCGGCCCCGGCCCTGTTCGATACCTGCGCTGATCGCGACATGCCAAGCGATCCGCTATGGCCCGATCGCCGTGCGCTGGGCCGCTTTATTGTGGCGATTGGCGGCGCAAGGCGGCGGCGTCTGTTTGATGGGCTGATGCAGTTCAAAGCCAGCCGCGATCACGGCAATTAAAGGGCTAAGCTGGGAGCGCCAGATGCTTGGCACCAAACACGGCCTGCCAGCTGGCGATCTCCTCAACCACGGCGTCATCCAGCGCATGGAGCAGGTCGGCGGCAGCGGCATAGGTTAGCCCCGAGGGGTCGCCCGACAGCAGCAGCGTGAACCGCGTCTCGATCTCGCCGAGCCGTTCGGCGGCGACCCGCGAAATCGCGCCGAAGCGTTCGAAATCGCCGAAATAGCGGATCCCGGCAAGGTTCGCCCCCAGCGTCGGAAAAGCGACACCGAGGAAGGTGAACAGCGGCGATAGGTCATGCGCCAGATGCTTCGGCGCCATCTCCGCCATCCCGCACCCTTTGACCACGAGATAGGCCAGCACCGATACCACGGCGAGGGCAAAGCAGGTCTCCGCCGCCGTATCGAGCCGGTGGTGCACCACCTCCAGCCGGTGCGCTTTGGCAGTGTGATAGGCGCGTTGACTGGCGATATGGGGCAGCGCCACTTCGGCGAGCCCCGCGCGCAGGTAATCGCGCGTCACAGCGGCACGGGGCAGCCCGGCATCGCGCAGGGCGTGGCGGGCGAAATGTTCGGGCCATTCGGACGCATGACCGCCTCCGCCCGTGCGCGGCCAGCGCCCGGTGGGCCGCGCCACGCCGAGCAGCAGCAGCGCCGGGGCATGGCGCAAATATTCCGCCACGCGCCGCATCGCGAACCAGCGCCGATGCCAGCCGAGCTGGGATCCCACCGCTGTCAGCCCCAGAATGCCCGCCAGCAACAGCAATTCCGCCCCGGCAAAGGCCCATTTTACCTCGCCCATCCCGGTCGGCAGAAAGGCAATTCCAATCACCACCGCCAGCGTCGCCAGCACGAAATTGACCGTCATCGAGCTGCGATAGGCATCGGCAAGGCGACTGGCGATGCCATCGGCCCATGCGCCGAGTGGAAGCACCTCTCCAGCCAGAAGCGCCGCCATCGCATCATCGCCGCCGGGCATGGCCCGCGCCGCCTGCACCACGGCCGCCCCGCTGCCGGTGGCTACGGCACCGGGCGCTTCATAAGCAACCCGAAGGCTGCCAAACGGATTGCCGTCCGGGCCGAATACCCGTTCAATCCGGCGGTAGAGCCCGAACAGGCGGCTGCTGTGCGGCCGCCACGCCTCTTTCAGCAGATGCTCCGGCCCCCAGCCGTCCTCCATCAGTGCAGCGCGGACCATGGCCTCCAGCCGGGCATAGTCGGGCGCTGCGCCGGTCGGCGGCACATGGCCGAGTTCTTCCGGCCGGATGAGGATATTCCACGCATCCGGCACGGCAGGATCAATCAGCAGCACCGGGGTGCCCATTTCCAGCGCAGCGACGACTGTGTGCCCGGTGCCGCCCGGCAGATTGGCGACCTTGCCGTCCCACACCGCAATCACAAGATCGGTGCGTTCGATCATCACCCGGCCGGCGAGCGCAACATTATCCGACACCAACGCCTCGTAAGCCCGTGCTGCGGCGCGATCATTGGGTGCGGCGAGGGCGGCGCGCCACAGCGCCTCAACCTCGGCATCGCGATCGGAGAGCTCAAACAGCTGGGCTTGCGCAGTCACCGCGCGGATCGCTGCTGCCTGGTGCTCGACCGCAGGATCGCTGGCAGCCCGCCCCGCTAACAAGGCTTCCACATCTTCGAGCGTGGCCGGATGCGCATTGATCGCGCAATTCAGCGCCGCGCCAAAGGGCAGGGGCACCGCCAATTCCCACCCGCGTGCCAGCGCGCGTTCGGCGGCAAGCTGATCAGTGCCATCGACCATCAGGCTGTGCAGCCGCACCGCCCCGCGCGTCCCGGGCACAGCATCGGCCATGGTTTCGATCCGGTCGAACAGGTCTGCCAGCGCCGTGCCGATAGCCGCCGAATGGGCCGCGAACGAGGCATTGGCGGCGCGGTGCCCGGTAATCCCCAGCGCCAGATGCGGCTGCCAATTGGCGCGGATTATCGCCCCGATACTGGCAGCTTCGGTGTCCGGCATTGCCCCATCGTCCCCCAGCCCACTGCATCACGGGCGCGGCCAAGCTTTGGCGCGTGTCTGCCCGGCTTACAAGTGCCGATCATAGCGGCACCTTTGACGCGCGGGCGCAATGCGCGCATATTCACCGCCGTGTGAGGGGGAACGCACAATGCGCAACTGGCTGATGATCATGATGGGCGCGTGGCTGGCACTGGCGGCACCGGCCAGCGGGGCCGGACCAGACGATGCGCCGATCCCGCGCGCCTACCCTGAAACCGGCACCCCGCGCGCTGATCCGGATAAACCCGCTGCCATCCGCGCCGACGAAGCGGCCAATGCTGATGCCAGCGAGGCCGATTGCGCCGCGCATATTGTCGCGGCCTGCACCTTTCTGGGCCGCGCCTATGAATTGGGCGAAGGCCGCCCGCAAAGCCGCCCGGTGGCTGAATTGCTGTACCGCCGGGCCTGCGACGCGGCTGACGGGCTGGGCTGTTTTCGGCTCGGCGCTTTGTTGCGCACGATGGCAACTGACAATGACCAGCGGATTGCGGCGGCGTTCTACGCCCGCGCCTGCCGCTTGGGCGTGACTGATGGCTGCGGGGCTGAGGCTGAAGTGCTGGCGGAGCTCGCGGTGAACTCCACTGATCCGCAAGTGGTTGATGCCAGCCTCCGGGCCGATTGCCAGCGCGGCGAAGCGGGTGCCTGCACACAGCTCGCCGGATGGTTGCTGGCGCGCGGTGGCAGCCCCGCCGAACAGGACGAAGGCCTCGCGCTGGCAGACGATCTTTGCCGCGCGGGCGATGCCGAAGCCTGCGGCAAGGCCGCCGAACATTGGGGCAAGCAGGCCGCGCCCGATGCACCGGCGCGCAGGATGGCCTATGCCGAGCTTGGCTGCGCCGCCGGGGACGCAGGGTACTGCTCCGAGCTTGGCCGGGCCGAACTGGCGCAGGGTGATGGCGCAGCCGCGCGCGCCGCTGCGCTGGTGTTCTTTGACCGCGCCTGCGCAATCGACAATTACCACTGCGGACAGGCGGTCCAATTGCGCGAAGAGCCGGAACTCACCCTGCGCTGTGACAGCGGCGATGGGGCTGCCTGCATCGCGCTTGGCACCCTGTTGTCGGCCAGAGGCAGCCCGCTTGAGGATAGCGCGCGCGCATTGGCTCTGCTC
>JAKFWB010000215.1 GCA_021732945.1 Porphyrobacter sp. | reverse complement strand
CATCATCTGGATCGGCCCCAAGCCCGAACATATCCGCACCATGGGCGACAAGATCGAGGCGAAGCGCACAGCGGGCAAGCTCGGTCTGCCGCTGGTCCCTGGCTCCGATGGCGCGGTCTCCGATATCGCCGAAGCCAAGGCGATTGCCGAAGCCGCTGGCTATCCGGTGATCATCAAAGCCGCTTCGGGCGGCGGCGGGCGCGGCATGAAAGTGTGCAATGGCCCGGATCAGCTCGAAACGCTGATCCAGCAGGCCGGCAGCGAGGCCAAGGCCGCGTTTGGTGACGCCACCGTCTATATCGAGAAATACCTCGGCAACCCGCGCCATATCGAATTCCAGGTGTTCGGCGACGGTAATGGCAACGCGATCCACCTTGGCGAGCGTGATTGTTCGCTCCAGCGCCGCCACCAGAAGGTGCTGGAAGAAGCCCCCTCCCCTGTCATCTCCGCCGAAGAACGGATGCGGATGGGCGAGGTCTGCGCGCAGGCGATGCGCGACATGGGCTATCGCGGCGCGGGCACGATCGAGTTCCTGTGGGAAGGCGGCGAATTCTACTTCATCGAGATGAACACCCGCCTTCAGGTCGAACACCCCGTAACCGAAGCGATCACCGGGGTCGACTTAGTGCGCGAACAGATCCGCATCGCCGAAGGCAAGCCGCTGTCAGTGACGCAGGACGAGCTGGAATTCACCGGCCACGCGATCGAATGCCGGATCAACGCCGAAGACCCGTTCAACTTCGCGCCCTCGCCCGGCCTTGTGACCTATTATCACCCGGCGGGCGGCATGCATGTGCGGGTGGATTCAGGGCTCTACGCCGGATACCGCATCCCGCCCTTCTACGACAGTATGATCGCCAAACTGATCGTCTATGGCCGCAACCGCGAAGACTGCATCATGCGCCTGCGCCGTGCGCTGGAGGAAATGGTGGTCGAGGGCGTCAAGACCAACATCCCGCTGCACCAGGAATTGCTGCGGCAGGACGACATCCTCAACGGCGACTATTCGATCAAGTGGCTGGAAAAGTGGCTGGAGCAGCGGGCGGTCTGAGCTTCAGTCCAGGTTCTCCAACCCTTTTAGCACTGCCTCGATCAGCCTGCCCGCATCTGCAATAGCTTCGCTCCGCTGTGCACGGCTGATCAGCGCCAGCTCGGCCATCATTGCGTTGAGCAGGCGCGCGGCGGATGGCGGATCGGCAACGGCAATCGGTCCGTCGCGGTCGATCTCGCGCAGCTGGCGCTCAAACAGCGCAAGGCTGAATTCGTTCTCGATGCGTTGAGCTGCTGCAAACCCAATCGCGGCGGGGCCGATTTCAAACAGGATGCGAGAGACAGCTGGGTCGCGGACCTCGATGAGCCACACTTCGCAGGAACGTTTGAGCCGTTCGAGTGGCGGCGCTTGCGCATCAACCTGGCCAAGCGCGCGTTCGATCGCGCCGTGGGATTCAGCGCGGTAGATGGCCTCGATAACCTCGGTCTTGCTTGAAAAATGATGGTAGAGCGCACCCTTGCTGAGCCCTGCCTGCGCCAAAACGCTCGCAGTCGTCGTTGCTTCCAGTCCAACATTGAGCAGTGATTGGCGAAAGGCCGCCAAAAGCAGGTCGCGAGTGGCATCGGATCGGCATTGCTGACTGGGCATGCCGGGCCTTTACGCCGCCCTTCCCGCGCTGTAAACAAACCGTCAGTCGGTTTGTTTCAAAAAAGGATCCCCCCAATGCCGCAATACGAACAGAACCTCGCCAAGATGATGCAGATCTGGAACACCACCGACCCGGCACACATCCGCGCGCTGGTAAGCGAAATCATGGAACACAATGTCCACTTCGTGGACCCGAACCACAACATCACCGGCCATGATGCCTTCATCGACATGGTCGCGCAGGTCCAGGCCAGAATTCCCGGCGCCGCCTATGGCCGGGCCAGCGCCATCGAGATGCAGAACAACTTCTGCCGCTATCACTGGAAGATCGACTTCAATGGTCAGCGGCTGGTCGATGGGTTTGATGTCACCGAAGTCAACGACAGTGGCAAGATCGTCAAAGTGATCGGTTTCTTCGGTCGGCTCGAACGGGATAGCTGACCGGCACTCTGTGGCTTTCATGCTGCACCGCAACACAAGTTGCAGTGCGCCACGTTGATTTGCCGCGCAATTGTGGCCCGCACCCGCTAACGCGGGTGAGGGATTGCGCTGCACGACGGGTGCCAAGGAGTGGCTGAATGAACCGCAAGACCCAGATTGTTGTTGTCGGCGGAGGCGCGGGCGGGCTGGAGCTGGTCCGGCGGCTCGGCGCGAAATATGGGCGCAAGCGGCACGACATCATTCTGGTCGACAAGAATCTCAGCCACATCTGGAAGCCGCTGCTGCACGAAGTTGCGGCCGGATCGCTCGATGCCAATCTCGATGAGGTCGGCTATCGCGGGCATTGTTACCGCTGGGGATACCGCTTTTTTCAGGGCAGCCTCGAAGGGATTGACCGCGCGGCCAAGACCATCCGCCTCGCCCCAGTGAAAGACGAGGACGGTAGCGAGCTGATCGCGGGCCACACCATCCGCTATGATATCCTCGCCATCGCGCTTGGGTCGGTCTCGAATGATTTCGGCGTGCCGGGAGTGCAGGAGCATTGCCTTTACCTCGACAGCCGCGTGCAGGCGGACCGGTTCCGTACTCGCCTGCTAAACCACTGCCTGCGTGTCAGCCGGGCGATGATGAATGATCCGACCGCGAACGAGCAAGTGCGCATCGCGATTGTCGGCGGCGGGGCGACCGGGGTGGAATTGGCCGCCGAGCTCTACAACGCGGCGGGCGCGCTGCGGCACTATGGGCTGGAAGTGTTCGACGAAAGCCGCCTGCACGTCACCCTGCTCGAAGCCGGGCCGCGCATTCTGCCCGCCCTGCCTGAAAAGCTGGCGGCGGCGGCGAAGCATGAATTGAGCGTGCTCGGCGTTGGGGTGCGCGAAAACACTCAGGTGATCGAAGCCCGCCCGCGCCAGCTGATCACCAAAACCGGCGAGGTGATCGAGGCTGACCTGATTGTCTGGGCGGCCGGGGTCAAAGGCGCCGAGTTCCTGTCAGAGCTTGGGTTGGAGACCAATCCGCGCAACCAGATCATGGTCAAGGACACGCTCCAGACCACGGTCGATCCCAATATCTATGCGCTAGGCGACTGCGCCAGCTACACCGCGCCGGGCGAGGATCGGCCCGTACCCCCGCGCGCGCAGGCCGCGCACCAAATGGCGGCGGTGGTGTTCGGCAATATCTGCCGGATGCAAAAAGGCCGCGCGCTCAAGCATTTCATCTATCACGACAATGGCTCGTTGGTGTCGCTCAGCCGCTTTTCGACCGTGGGGAGCCTGATGGGCAACCTGATCGGCGGCAGCATGGCGATCGAAGGGCGGCTGGCGCGGTTCATCTACACCTCATTGTACCGCATGCACCTGATCGGCATCCATGGCTGGGTGAAGGCGACCTTTCTGATGCTGATCGGCCGCGTGAACCGCATCGTGCGGCCCAAGCTGAAGCTGCATTGAGGCTCAATCGAAGCTGAAGCCCGCAGCCATCGCCTCAGCGACGGTCTGTTCGGCGGTCATCATCGGGCTGTCCTGCGCGATGTCATACCAGTCGGGCTTTTCGTCGACGAAAATCTGCCGCTCTATGCCAAATCCGGGCGGCAGGAAGCCATACCAAAGGTTGCTGCCGCAGGTGCCGCAAAAGGCGCGTTCGGCCCATTCGCTTGAGCGATAGGCCGTGATCGCCTCTTCGCCAGCTACGGTCACGCCCTCGCCCTTGACGCCAGCAAAGAACGCGCCGCCCCAGCGCTGGCACATCGCGCAGTGGCAGACATCGACCTCGGCCTGCATCGCGGTGACCGTGATTGTCACCGCCCCGCACAGGCAATGGCCGGTGACGGGTTCTGCAAGGCGCGGCGCTTCACTCATAACGGAACGCCAGGCTCCTGCTTGGCCGTCCTGATGGTAAGCGAGGTCTTGACGCTCTCCACATTGGGTGCGGGCGTCAGCTTGCCGGTCAGGAATTCCTGAAAGCTTTGCAGATCTTTACTGACGATCTTGAGGATGAAGTCGATCTCGCCGTTGAGCATGTGGCATTCGCGCACTTCAGGCAGCGCGCGCATGTGCTCTTCAAATTCGCGCAAGCTGCTTTCGGCCTGGCTCTTGAGGCTGACCATTGCGAAGACGGTAATTGCAAAGCCCAGCTTCGACGGATCGAGATCGGCGTGATAGCCGCGGATCACCCCGTCTTCTTCCAGTCCGCGCACACGGCGTAGGCACGGCGGCGCGGTCAGCCCAACGCGCTGCGCCAGTTCGACATTGGTCACGCGGCCTTCTGCCTGCAATTCCGCCAGCAGGCGGCGGTCGATTTCGTCCAGATTGGCCACTCGGCTTAAGCTCCTTCAACAGCGCACCGTTCACCGGGTGGCAACGCCGCGTGCTTATACGATCCCAAAGAAACAAGAGGCGCGCCGGAAGGCCCGCTTCGCTAATATTATTAGGTCTGCCAGCAATTGTCCCACTTTGCAACGCACCTTGCATGCGGCGTGTGACAATTGCATCAAGCGGATAGATCAGGCAGGCAGGCGCAGGATGTACCCTGCTGTGGGCACCCTGCACCGCAGTGACCGATTCGGCTGCAAATGCCGCCATGGGAGTGCCAGTTGTTCTTCGATGATCGCCTTGCCACCGTGCTGCGCCAGCGCGCCACTGGCGAGGCGGGATTGCGCACGCAGTTCCGGCAATTGCTCGATCTGCTCGGCAAGAACCGGGTGCAGCGCGCGGGCGACATTGATCACAGCCTGATAGCCGCCGCGTGGCTGCGGATGGATGCGCTGGCACAGGACATTCCCGCACCCGAGCGCGCGCAGATGATCCGCGAAGCCGGTTGGCGGTTTCGCAATCCCAATCTGGCTCTGCATCTGGCCGATCACGAGCCCGAGGTCTCCGCAGCCGCGCTGAACCGGGCCGATCTTGTGTCGGAGGATTGTAACGCCCTGATCCCGCGCCTGCCGGTGCGCGCGCGCGGCTTTCTGCGCAACCGGCGCGATTTGCCGCTGGATGTTATCGCGCTGCTGGAACGGCTGGGCGTGCATGATCGCGGCCTGCCTTCACCTGATCCCACGCCCATCAGTGCAGATACCCCACCGCCAGCGGCTTTTCGAGCGCGCGCCGACAATGATGCTGCGCCAGTTGCCCCGTCCCTGATCACGCCGCTGCCTCGCCCACGCGACCGGGACGATACGGCCCGCACCGAAATTTCCGCTCTGGTCGAACGGATCGCGCAGTTCCGCCGGGAACGCACCGATGTCCGGGCCGATTTCGAACGCGCCTCCCCGCGCCTGCCGCTCGACGAGATGCCCGAACGCAATGCGCGGGTAGCCACAAGCTTCGGCTTTGCCGCCGATAGCAGCGGGCGGATCAACTGGGCCAGCAGCGAGGTGGCTGCGATGGTGATCGGAACGCGTCTTTTCGCGGCCGCTCGGCTGGGCGCACCGGCGGCAGAGGATGGCAGGCTGGCGCGCGCATATGCCCGCCGCCAGCCGATCAACCGCACCCCGATCAGCCTGATGGGTGCCCCGGCCATTACCGGGGACTGGATCATCGATGCGGAACCGCGCTTTGCCGAAGATGGGCATTTCAGCGGCTATTTCGGCCGCTGTCGCCGCGTGCCCGCCAACACCGAAGCGCCTGACAGCGCCGAAGCGCGCGAGGCGGACCGGATCCGCCAGCTGCTCCACGAATTGCGCACGCCGATCACCGCGGTGCAGGGTTATGCCGAGGTCATTCAGCAGCAGCTGTTTGGCCCTGCCCCGCATGAATATCGCGCGCTGGCCGCCGCCATCGCCGCCGATGCCGCCCGCATCCTTGCCGGGTTTGAGGAGCTTGATCGGCTGGCCCGGCTGGAAAGCCATGCGATGGCGATTGATATGGGCGAGGCTGATCTTGCCGCGCTGGTGCGGCGCACAACCGGACAGATCAGCCCCGTGCTTCAACCGCGCGGTGCCGGGTTTGCGGTCGGCTTTGCTGACACGGCGGCGTTGATGGTAGTGGTTGATCCCGATGATGCCGAAGCGCTGATATGGCGATTGCTGGCCAGCCTGGCAGCGGCTTGCGGAGAGGGTGAACACCTCGCGCTGCGGCTAGATCCGCTGATCGGCGGTCAACGCGCTTTGGCGCAACTGACCTGCACCTTGCCCGCCCGGCTGGCGCGCGAGGACAACCTGTTCGCCGCCACCACGCGCGGCGCGAACAGCGCGATCAATGCCGGGCTGTTCGGCACCGGATTTGCCCTGCGCCTCGCCCGGGCCGAAGCGCGCAGCTGCCACGGCGGACTTGTCCGCAGCGGAGATGATCTGGTGCTGACCTTGCCACTCTTGACCGCAGCCGATCCGCTTTCTAGCCTCACCGCCGAACATGCCTACGCCAATCAGGTGTAGGTCGCGGGGGATGGCATAGTGGCCAGCCGATCAATGGTGAACGTGCCGCCTGCCAGCTGCACAGCCACCTTCGCTATTGGCTTCGGCCAGCGCGTGCTGCTGACCGTCGACACAGAGGAAGAATTTGACTGGAATAGCCCGTTCCGGCGCGATGGCTATGGCCTCAGCCATGTGCCGGCGATCCGGCGGTTCCAAAGCTTTTGCGAAGGCATCGGCGTCTGCCCGGTCTATCTGGTGGACTGGCCGATTGTGCACGATCCGCGCGCGGTGGAGATCATCGGCGATGCGGTGCGGCGCGGCAAGGCGGAGGTGGGTGTCCAGCTCCACCCCTGGGTCAACCCGCCGTTCGATGAGGAGGTTTCCGAGCGCAATTCCTTCGCCGGCAACCTGCCGCGCGATTTGGAAGCGGCCAAGTTCTTGGCCCTGCGCGACGCGATCGAGGCTGCATTCGGCAGCGCGCCGCTCTGTTACCGGGCGGGGCGCTATGGCCTTGGCCCGTACACCGCCGATCTGCTGAAGCGCGCCGGGATCAAGGTCGATACCTCGGTGCGCACGCTGTTCGATTACAGTTTCCGGGCCGGTCCCGATTTCAGCCGCCATCCGCTGAACCCCTATTGGGTGGATGATGCCCGCAGCGTGCTCGAACTGCCGGTAACGAGCGTCTATTGCGGGCCGCTGCGACAACTTGGCCCCGTGCTGCACCGCGCACAGCGCCATGTGCCGACCATCTTTTCAGGCTTTTCGCGTCTCAATCTGCTCGAACGGATCGCCCTGACCCCCGAAGGTGTCACCTCGGAAGAGGCGCTGCGCGGGATCGAAATAGCCGTCGGGACTGGGCTGCCCGTGCTGGTCCTTTCGTTTCACAGCCCCACGCTCGCGCCCGGCCATACGCCTTACGCAAAATCAGAAGCCGATGTCGAAGCGCTCTATGCCTGGTTCACCGCCATTTATGGCGATCTTGCCCGGCGCGGCGTGCTCCCGACAACGATTGCCGAAATCATCGCGGCAACCGGCGGTTGAGGCAAACGCTTGGATCGCGGCTTGTCTGATCCGCTTTGCCAGTCTAGGGGGGCAGCATTCGCCCTGCCTGCCGGTACCGTTTTCCACGGGCCTGTAGCTCAGCGGTTAGAGCTGGCCGCTCATAACGGCTAGGTCGCGGGTTCGAATCCTGCCGGGCCCACCGGGGCGGGCGACAGGTGGATCGGGACGAATGCCGGGGCGGAGTTAGGCATCCGCCAATGGTGCAAAGATGTCGGGGAGTAGCGCAGCCTGGTAGCGCATCTGGTTTGGGACCAGAGGGTCGCAGGTTCGAATCCTGTCTCCCCGACCATTATATCGGTGACTTCTAAGTCACTGATATAATTGACAAAAATAGACCATTTTTGACCTGTGCAGGAACTGTGTAGATTTTTTTGCGGGTTCTACCGAGCATCGGCTCATTGAGAACCGCCGTGTTGTCATTATTTTGGTCGGTGGCAGAAAGAGATTCGGACAGCCACAGCAGCCGCCAACGGTTC
>JAKFWB010000218.1 GCA_021732945.1 Porphyrobacter sp. | reverse complement strand
GGGGTGTATCGCATCGCACTGGGCGATTTCAGCGGCCGAGATGATGTTGGCGATGTTGAGATAGCTGTCAGTCGCGGGCGGCGGGCCGATGCAGACTGCGTGATCGGCGAGGCGGACATGCATCGCATCGGCATCGGCGGTGGAATGCACCGCCACGGTCTCGATCCCCATCTCATGCGCGGCGCGGTGGATGCGCAAGGCGATCTCGCCGCGATTGGCGATCAGGATGCGTTTAATGCCCATGATGTCAGACGATCACGACGAGCGGCTGGTCAAATTCGACCGGCTGCGCGGTTTCGATCAGGATCGCGGTCACGGTGCCCGCGCGCGGGGCGGTGATCGGATTCATCACCTTCATCGCCTCGACAATCAGCAGCGTGTCGCCTTCCTTGACGGCCTGTCCGACCGAGACGAACGGTGCAGCCCCGGGTTCGGGCGTCAGATAGCCTGTGCCAACCATGGGTGATCTTACTGCATTGGTCATGTCCGGCCCGGCGGCCGGTTCTGGCGCAGCGGCCGGTGCTGCGGCGACCGGCGCGGGGGCTGCGGCCACAAGGGCGGGCGCGGCTGCATAGACCGGCGCGGCTGCGGCAACACTGCCACGCGACACGCGGATCTTGCGGTCATCATCCTCAACCTCGATTTCGGTGAGGCCGGTTTCGTTGAGCAATTCGGCGAGTTCACGCACCAGCGCGGTGTCGATGTTCATGCCGGACTTGCGCCGGTTCGACTTGCTGCCCTCGGCACCGTCGTTTGCCATGTAGTTCCCTTGTTGTTGTGGATCGCCCCTTGAGCGAGTGGGGACTATTGCCGCGAATTGCGGCTGGCAAGTGGCAAGGATGCAATTTGTGAAAGTCTGGTGACGAATTAGACCTGCCCGGAAGCGACCGCTTCGAGTGCGATGCGGTAGGAATCCGCACCGTGGCCTTCCACGGTCATCGCCGCAGCCATGCCGACATAGGAGAGATGGCGGAAAGCCTCGCGGGTCTTGGGATCGGACAGGTGGACCTCGATCACCGGCGTTTTGATCGCCTTGATCGCATCCAGCAGCGCGACTGACGTGTGCGTATAGGCCGCCGCATTCAGCAACACCGCCCGCGCGCCCTCCGCCTGCGCCTCGTGCAGCCAGTCGACCAGCATCCCTTCGTGATTGGTCTGGCGCATCTCGATTTCGAGCCCCAATTCGCGGGCGCGGTCTTCCAGCATCCCGGCGATATCGTCGAGCGTAGTGGTGCCGTAGATCTCAGGCTCGCGCGTGCCGAGAAGATTGAGGTTGGGGCCGTTGAGGACGTAGACGAGGTTGGTCATGGAGCGGGGCTTAGCCGCACAGCGCCCCCTAGAAAAGTGCGACGGCGTTGAGCGCCCCCTTTACCGACTACTGGCATTGTCCGTCAGGGTGACGAAAACGAATTCGGTCTCCGTCTCTCTCAAAACGGGATGTGTCGCCATTTTGGGCGATGTCATACGAAGCCAGCTTGCGGCATTCCGGGTCACGATTGATGCGACGTCCGACGAGCCTGCGCAATTCAACATCAGCTAAGATCAAGTCGTGTGCGCCTTGAATTGATACGCCGAACTTCTCGCGCGTGGCCTTTACCAGCTGAAGCCAATCTCGGTTTCGGATATCCATAGTGGTCACCTTCTTGGATGCGGGTGGTTCGAACCGAGCTCAGTAGTGCTCGCGGCACTGCGCAATTTCAAGCTGCTGGGTGTCGTCTTTGCCAATCACTCGATACACCAGCCGGTCGCGCTGGTTGATCCTGCGTGACCAAAGGCCCGCGAGTTCACCCCGCACAGGCTCTGGCTTGCCCGTCCCCTTGAACGGATGGCGGCGGCATTCCTCAATCAGTTTATTGAGACGCAGCAATGTCTTGCGGTCTGTTTCGCACCAATGTTGGTAATCTTCCCACGCGAGGGCGGAGAATACGACATTCACGGCTGGATCAGTTCGCGCACCACGCCTTCGCCGCGATCAAGCTGGGCGATGCTCTCCCGCAGCCGCCGCGCATTTTCGGGGCTGGCGAGGAGATATTCGGTCTCCACAATCGAGTTCCACTCCGACAGCGAAACCATCACCACCGCTTCGCCATTGCGGCGAGTGATGATGGCTTCGGAGCGGTCCGCGACCACCTTGTCCATCACGGACTTGAGGTTCTTGCGGGCGTCGCTGTAGCTGAGGACTTCCATCGGTATTCTCCTTGCGCAACAATATGTACATTAACTTGTACAAACGCAAGGTGAACATGGGCATCCTTGTGGCGCATCGCTGTTTGCAGAAAACCGGTGCCCACTTTTCTGCGCGATGCGTGACCTACCGGTCCACGCCCTTGACCTTCCCCCACTGGCGCGCCGCTGTGTAGCCCAGATAGCCAGTGCCAAACAGCGCATAGAGCGGCTCGGGCAACCCGTTCAAATAGGCGTTCATCCCCGCCGCAATGTCGCGCGCCGCCATCGGGTGGAAGGCGCTCAGCACCCCCATCGGCAGCGCGGTCAGCAGCAGGATGTACATCACATAGAGGAAGCTGGGGCGGGCGCGGCTGGTCCAGGGGTCTTTGGAATTCGCCTCGGCGACGATGGCCTGCAATTGCGCTTCGATCATGCGCATCTCCTGCGTCCCTTCGAGCGCGATCAGTTCCAGTTTGGCCTTGGCTTGGGCTTCCTTGTCAGGGATGATCTTGTCGATGATCGAGGCGATGGGGCCGATCAGCACGTCGAGAATGGCCATGTGGTGCGCTCCTTTTGAATGAGTCGCAAGAAAATGACCAATCAGGTTAAAGTAGGAAAACGATTTAACCTATTCTGCATCCACATCAGCCAGCAGCCGCTGCGCCAGTGCGAGATGCGGGCGGTCGAGCATCGAGTCATCCAATGCCACCACGCCAGCGCCGGGGTGATCGGCAAAGGCCTGCACCACCGCGCGGGCGTGGGCGAGTTCCTCTTTGCTGGGCGTGAAGGCGGCGTTGATCGGATCGACCTGCGCCGGGTGAATCGCAAGCATTCCCCTGAAACCTGCCGCGCGGACCCCGCGCGCGCGGCGCTCCAAAGCCTCAAGATCGCGGAACTCGGGCTGCACCGTTTCAATCGCCGCCACGCCTGCCGCCGAAGCGCCGATCAGACACAGGCTGCGCGCCATTTCATAGGTGTGCGCATATTCGCCATCTGCCCCACGCTGCTCGCGTGCGCCGAGCGCCGAGGACAAATCCTCTGCCCCCCAGCTCATCGCCACCAACCGTTCGCGCCCGGGATACTCGCCCGCATATTCGCCCGTGCGGAACATCGCTGCTGCCGTCTCGGTCACCAGCGCCGCGATCAGCGTGTGGCCCTGCGGAATGCCGGTCGCCGCTTCCAAAGCTGTGAGATAGTGGTGCAGCTGAGCAATATCCGCCGCGCCTTCGGCTTTGGGCAGAAACACTCCGCCCGGTCGCGAAGGGATGATCGCGACGAGATCGGCAATGCAGTCAGCCGTCGCAATCGGATTGATCCGCACCCACAGCCGCGTGCTGTTGTCCGACGCCGAAATCTGCGCAGCCACCATCGCCCTGGCGGCGGGCTTGTTCTCCGGCGAGACCGAATCTTCCAGATCGAACAGCGCAATATCCGCCGCGCTGGCTTCCGCCTTGCCCATCTTCTTTTCGCTGTCGCCAGGCGCGAACAGCCATGATCGCATGCGGGGCAGGGCAAGGGTGGTGGTGGCCATGATCGGGTTCCTCTTTCGCCATTCGCGCTTACGAAGCGGGCCTGCTCGCTGCAAGCCCGCATGCGGCCCGCAGGAACGGGCAATCAGGCATTCAACCGCTTGGCAAGCGCCCATCCGCCGGGCATGTTTGTGCGCCTCGTCTTTCCATTAGGCGGCGAGCCGACGGGTTGCTATGTAAGACCCAATATCAACCAGCAGGGGATGCGCGGTGGCGACCAGCTTTACGGTCAATGGCAAGCAGGTGAGCGTGGAGGCCGAGGCCGATACGCCGCTGCTGTGGGTGCTGCGCGATGATCTCGGGATGACCGGGACCAAGTTTGGCTGCGGGATCGCGGCCTGCGGGGCGTGTTCGGTGCATGTCGATGGCGCGATCACGCGCTCGTGCAGCGTGCCGGTCAGTGAGATCGCTGGCAAGGCTGTGACCACGATCGAAGGCCTGAAGGGTGCCGATGGCATGCTCCACAAGGTGCAGCAAGCGTGGATTGATGCGCAGGTGCCGCAATGCGGCTATTGCCAATCGGGCCAGATCATGGCGGCGGTGGCACTGATCGAGCAGGTCGGCACGCCCAGCGACGCGCAGATCGACGAGGCGATGACCAATATCTGCCGCTGCGGCACCTATCCCCGCATCCGCAAGGCCATTCTGGCGGCCACAGGCGCCGCTGCTCAGACGGGAGAGGCATAATGGCTGACAATCCCAATCCCGATCTCGACATCCCCGAAACCGTCACTCCGGCGGAAAAGCCCAAGAAGAAGGGCGTGAAGCGCCGCATCTTCCTCGCTGGCTCCGCGTTACTGGTCGGCGGCGGCATTTTCGGCGTGTGGTGGACCGACAGCAGCGCCAAGGCCAAGGCCAACGCGCTGATCGGCGGCGCGGGCAAGCAGGCCTTCGGCAGCGTCATGACCATCGCCGAGGACGACACCGTCACAGTCTTCTCGCCACACATCGACTTCGGTCAGGGCTCGCACACTGCTTTGGGCCAGATGCTGGCGGACGAGCTCGACGCGGACTGGGGCAAGGTCGTGATCGAGCAGGCCCCGGCCGATCTCGCTTTCGCCAACGCCGCGCTTGCCAAGGGCTTCCTGCCGACGATGGCGGGGGAGACGCTTGCAGGGCTGATCCCTGACGCGGTGATCGGCATGATGGCGCGCTCGATGCCGCTGATGATCACTGGCGGCTCTTCGGCGATCCGCTTCACCGGCGAGATCGCGATGCGCCGCACGGGCGCGGCGGTGCGCGCGGCGCTGATCGCGGAAGCCGCCGACCGGCTGGGCGTGCCTGAGAGCGAGCTGACCACGGCGGACTCTGTCGTCACTCACGCCAAGTCGGGTAAGTCGCTGCGTTATGGCGAGTTGGCGGCTGGCGCGGCCGAACGGTCGCTCAGCAGCGATCCGGTGCTCAAGACCCGCGAGCAGTGGAAGCTGATCGGCAAGCCCGTGCCCCGCCGCGATATTCCCGCCAAGGTTGATGGCAGCGCAGTCTACGGGATCGACTTCACGCTCCCTGACATGCGGGTGGCGACCATTGCGGCGGCACCCGTGCGCGGCGGCACTTTGGAATCGGTCGACGAAGCCCCGGCGCTGGCCGTCAAGGGCGTTGAGAAAGTCGTGAAGCTCCCTGACGCGGTGATCGTGGTCGCCAAGGGCTATTGGCCAGCGACCAAGGGGCTCGCCGCGCTTTCACCCAAGTTCACTGATGGCGGCCATGGCGCGATGTCGACCCCGGCGATCTATGCCGCGCAGGACAAGCTGCGGAAGGGCGGCAAGCCCGACAATGAAGCGGGCGATGGTGATGTTGACGCTGCTTTCGCATCGGCAGGCGCAAAGACGGTCGAGGCCGAATACCGCGTCCCCTTCCTCCACCACGCGATGATGGAGCCTTTCGCGCTCACCGGCCATTTCAAGGATGGCACGCTGACGATCTGGGGCGGCTTGCAAGACCCGCTCAGCACCCGCGCGCGCGCTGCCAAGGCGGCGGGGCTGGAAATGGATCAGGTGGTGTTCAACCCGATGATCATGGGCGGCGGCTTTGGCCGGCGTTTTCCGGATATTGTCGAGATCATCGATCAGATCGCGCTGCTGGCCAAGCAGGTACCCTATCCGGTCAAACTGGTATGGAGCCGAGAGGAGGAAGTGCGGCACGGTTCCTACCGCCCGCAATCCTCGGCCGGACTGAAAGCCTCGCTCCAGAGTGGCCAAATCACCGGCTTCCGGATGGATTACGCCCAAAGCGGCAATGCCGAGGGCGAGGTGCCCTTCATCTACAAGATCCCCGCCACCTCGCGCCGCCACTTTGCCTATCAGTCGAACCAGATCGATGGGCCGTGGCGGTCAGTGAACGCGACGCAGATCGGGTTCTATACCGAAAGCTTCATGGACGAGCTGGCCTTGGCGGCAGGGGAGGATCCTTACAAGTTCCGGCGCAGGCATCTGCCCGAAGGCTCGCGCCATCTGAAGGCGCTTGATGAAGTAGCCAAGCGTTCGGGCTGGGGTACGCCGCTGCCCGAAGGCGTGGGGCGCGGGATCGCGATTGTCGAGAGCTTCGATACCATCGTTGCCGAGGTGGTTGAAGTGGCCCTAAAGGACGATGGCAGCCCCAAGGTGCTGAAGGCCTTCGCGGTTGTCGATTGCGGGACGACGATCAACCCATTGAACGCCGAAGCGCAAATCATGGGCGGGCTTATCATGGGGCTATCCTCGGCGATTGGCGAGCAGGTGACGCTCGACAAGGGCGCGGTGGTGGAGAGCAATTTCGGCGATTACCCGATCCTGAAACTCGCCGACGCGCCGCCCGCAGTGGATGTGATCTTCATTGCCAGCGGGGCCAAGACCGGCGGGATCGGTGAGCCCGGCCTGCCGCCTGCCAGCCCAGCGCTCGCCAATGCGCTCGCGTCGCTCACGGGTAAGCGCATCCGCACGCTGCCGATCCTGACACAGGCAAAGGCCTGAGTTGCAGGACTGGTCGGCGCTGATCCTCGCCGGGGGAGCGGGGCGGCGTTTTGGCGGGGGCAAGCTGCTTAGCGACCTTGGCGGCGCGCCGGTGATTCGGCGAGTGGTCGATGCGGTTGCTGCGGCAGGCTTTGCCGAGGTTGTGCTGGTTACTGGCGCTGGTGATGTAGCAGTGCGCGGGGTGTTGGCGGGGCTGCCTTTGCGGATCATTCATGCGCCGCACTGGGCCGAAGGAATGGCGGCGACACTGCGCACTGGCATTGCCGCGCTTGCGCCCGAGGCTTGCGGGGTTTGCGTTTTTCTTGGCGATATGCCGCTGGTGCCGATCCATCTGTGCCCCGAATTGACCGAGCAGGCCGCGCGCGCCGGCTATGCTGCGCGCCCACGGATTGAGGGAAAGCCCGGTCATCCGGTGGCGCTTACTCGCGCGGCCTTCACCGATTTGGTGTCGCTGGAGGGCGACAAGGGTGCCACCGCGCTGCTCCGAGCTCGCGACGACGTCGCCTATTGCGATACCGCCGATAGCGGCGCGCTGCTCGATATCGACACGCCCGACGATCTCGCCGCCGCAGCGCGGGCATGGAACACCTGCGCCACCTCGGCCACCAGCGACAACGCCACCTCACGCGGGGCCTTGCCGAAACCATAGAACCCGATGGGCGCGTGCAGCCGGGCCAGCGCGGCCTCGCTCACCCCATGCCCGCGCAGCAGGGCGACGCGCTGATCAAGCCGCATCCGCGCACCAATCGCGCCGACATAGAAAGCCTCGCTCTGCAAACCCGCCGCCAATCCGCGCTCGTCATCCTCACGGTCATGCGAGAGCACGGCGATGGCGGTCCAGCGATCAACGCCAATCGCGGCGAGCGCGCTGGCCGGATCGCTGCGGTGATAGGCGATCCCGGGGAAGGGCGCTGCGTCTGGCCCGCCCGGGGTGATCAGCGCCACCTCCCAGCCCATGGCCAGCGCCAGCGTGGCGGCAGTGAGCGCCGCGCCGTCCTCACCCACCAGCACCAACCGCAGGGGCGGCGCAAACAGCCGGGTGTAGCGCGCGCCGTCCCAGTGATCGGCGTTGATCTCGTCGCTGACTGCGGCGCGGCGTTCGGTGCCGTCGCTCGACCACAGCACCGGATGCCGCGCGGGCAGCCCGCCCAGCAGGGTGGCGACCGCCGGTTCGTCGGCACCGACCGGTTCAACCAGCACGGAAATCCCCGATCCGCATGCAAGCTTGATATCGATCCACGGACTGCCCTGGCCATAGCGCAGCAGGCGGGGCTCGCCCTCGGCCATGGCCTCGCGCCCGTGCCGCGCGACATCAGCCT
>JAKFWB010000456.1 GCA_021732945.1 Porphyrobacter sp. | reverse complement strand
AATTCTCATTTAGGTGGTACGCTTTTATTTCTCAAACAGGGGCCTCATTCGTTACAAATGACCGCCACCCTCATCGGATATGCCCGCTGCTCGACTGACAAGCAGGATCTTACCGCCCAGCGCCAAGCGCTGATCGAGCTCGGCGTGCCAGAGGATCGCATCTACACCGACCATGGCCTGACCGGCCGCAACCGCGATCGCCCCGGCCTCGCCCAGGCACTGGCCGCGGTGCGTGCCGGCGAGACGCTGGTGGTGCCCAAGCTGGATCGCCTCGCCCGATCCGTGCCGGACGCCCGCGCGATCGCCGATGAACTAGAGAAGCGCGGTGTGAGCCTGGCGCTCGGCAAGCAGGTCTACGATCCCAACGACCCGATGGGACGAATGTTCTTCAACATCCTCGCGACCTTCGCCGAATTCGAGAGCGACCTCATCCGCCTGCGCACCCGCGAGGGCATGAAGATCGCCCGGGACAAGGGCAAACTCCGCGGCAAGCCGCCCAAACTCTCCGACCTACAGCAGCGCGAGCTCCTTAAGATGCATGTCACCGGGGAATACTCGATCAGCGACCTCAGCAAGCTTTACAGGGTCTCGCGGCCCACAGTGTATCGGACTATAAGGCGTGGTTCGTAAATCCCGGAGGCCGACGCATGAAGCTCGATCGATGGCAGATTGAAAGGCTTCTGAAGGAGCATCTCGAATTTTACGAAGACCTTCGCCTGAAGCGGCGTCGCCCGAAATCAGCGGCCCAGCGCCAATTCCAGGACGTTGCATGGGGCAAGGCAGAACCGAAGACAGAGCATGAGCACGCCTACGTCGCCTATCTGAAGGAACACGGAATCGGTGCGTTCGCCTCGCACAAGGATAAGCCGCATATCGACGACGTGATGCGAGATCATCCCATTGGCCATCGTCCCGTCGACGGCACGGTCGGCCAGAAGTGGGATAATGCTTGGCGGGTTCACCGCAGCGACAAGGAATTTTGGTAGGCCATAGGGCGCGGAAGGGGGAATTTGACGGGCGCATATCGTAAGCGGTCCGAGAGTGGAGCGATTGCCGGCGCGCGGGGTAACAAGACCAGAATGTGGATGCGTTATCGGGACACGAATTCACGGTATGCCCATCACGGTCAATACTGGTAGTAGACCTCGCCCGGCGCCATCTCGCCAAGCTGCTCACAGGCGAACTCATCACCTTCTTCGCAAGCGGAAGATAGGACGTCACGGTGAACTGTACCGCCATGGCCGGTTTCCTCTTCGGCACTTGGCATCGACTGCGGATCATCGATGTCTAATGGGGAGGCGAGGCCCCCCGCGACCTTTGAGTTCCCCGCCGGCGTCTGCGGTGCTGGAAACTGGATGCCTACAAGCTTCCAGCTGAACCAATCCCGCTCAAAGTCGAAACTCGCCCCATCCTTGGTGACCAGCTTGAAGCTGCCGAAACCTGACCGCTCAATTGTCCCTTCGCTCGCAAGGGTGCCGAACATGTCTTCAGAGGCGTTCTTGGGCTGCTCCGACGTACGACGCTCAAACGCGATCCTGATGGCGGTTGGCGTTACGAGGCGATCGATGAGCGGATCTGCTATCGCGGCACCTGCCGCTATGCCCATCTGCTCGAACGGGTTATCGCTCTCGGCGGCATGAATTGCGGCCTGCGCCGCGAGCTCCTCGCGCAGAGACGCACGCAGCTTGTCGAAATCGATATAGGCCGAAAACGCCTCGTGATCTCGCTGTTCGAGCGCCGTCTTCATTCCTATGAGTGCGACCAGCGGGGACGCAAAATACAGGTAGGTCGCAAAGCCCGCGACTATGACCGCCGCGAGCCCGATGATCGACGACTTCCCGAACCTCATTCGCTCGCCCCTCTCTTGATGCCGAACCAACTCTGTGTGCCGCGCTATCGCATCAACTCAACAAGAAACGGTTGCACAACTCCTGCGCAGCGTCCCGGCCGCGCTCCTGCCTCACGCCTGTCCACATAAAATAGGCGCAAAATTAGTGCTTTGGAAGGCTCTCGCTGATAGAGGCCGCCGCGCTCAATCCTGAGCGGACAAAGGATGTATCATGAAGTTGGTAACTCTCGCGGGAGCGGTCGCAGCTGTCTCCCTTGCCAGCCCTGCCCTGGCACAAGACGACAGCACCGCAGGTGGAAAGTTCATCGCAGGGGCCATCGTCGGCCTCGATAGCGTCGAGACCGAGTTCGACGGGATCTCCGAAAGTGAAGAGGACGTCGTTCTCGGCCTGACGGTTGGCTACGACTACGAAACCACCAGCGGGATCGTGTTCGGCATCGAGGCAGAATACACGGATTCGAGCGTGGGTGTGTCGGCCACCGACTTTGACGTGCCCGGCGACCGCGTTTCGGTGAACGCCGGCCGCGACCTTTATGTCGGTGGCCGTCTCGGCTTTCGCCCGGGCCGCAATGGCATCCTGTATGTAAAGGCTGGCTACACGGACGCCTCGATCGAGGGCGAGTATGACGACGGCACCGGCGAGATCTCCGATGAAGTCTCATTCGGCGGTGTGCGTCTGGGCGCAGGCGGTGAGATCGATCTTTCGAGCAACTATGCTATCCGTCTCGAATATCGCTACTCGGACTACGGCAACCTCGAGCTGTTCGGAACGGACACCGGGATCGGCGTGAGCCGCAACCAGGGCATCATCACGCTGCTCGGCAAGTTCTGACGTATCGGCGGGGCGGTGCTTCAATGCCGCCCCTCCAAACGGACGCCGGTGCGAGGCGAAACGTGTCACACAACACGGCGCGTTCGCGGTGCCCTTCAGCTGCAATCATGCTAAAGGCTGCACCCACGCTGGTGACGTTCGGAGTTCTGCATGGCCGTCGAGGAAACAATGGCTTCCCCTGTGATCATGGCCCCCCAACCCACCGGACGGCGGCTTGTCATGTTCGAGAAAGACGGCGGAGCCAAGGAAGCCTTCAAGCTGCTGAGCGGCATTCTCGACGTTCCTCCCTTCATTGCTCCCGAGCACGGCGCGCTCGTCGACACCATGGCGGCGGCGGCCGAACACGATGCGACCATCATCCTTCCCCGATTCTCCGTGGCCGCGATTAGCGGCGGGCCAGAGGCATCGGTGTCGATCGCACAGATGCTGCAAGCCGAGGGACTGGTAGTTGACAGCCGCCCGGAGTTCTGGATGTTCGCGCTCGGCGATCCGCCGTGGGCCGACGATACAGACCGCACATGGGGCTTGGCTGCCACAGGTGCCGATCAGAGCGCCTTTACCGGCGCGGGCATCAAATTGGCCGTTCTCGATACCGGGATCGACCTTGCCCACCCCGACATCGCCTTTCGACCGATCACGCATGCGAGCTTTGTGCACTGGGAAGCCGTGGACGATGTTCAAGGGCACGGCACACACTGCGCGGGCACGGCCGCAGCTGGTCCGCCGCAGGCAGTCAACGTGCCGCGCTATGGTGTCGCACCCGGTGCCGAGCTTTTCGTGGCCAAGGTTCTGAACAATCGCGGCGCGGGCCGCGAGCTCGACATCATTGCTGGAATCGAGTGGGCGCTCGACAACGGCTGCGACATCATCTCGATGTCGCTCGGCCGCGCCACAGGCCCGCAGGAGCCATTCGATCCGCTCTACGAGGATATCGCATCGCAGGCTCTTGACGCGGGCTGTCTGATCGTCGCCGCGGCCGGCAACGACAGTGATCGCCGCTACCGCTATGTTGCCCCCGTCAGCTCGCCCGCCAATGCGCCATCGATCATGGCGGTCGCGGCCATCGAGGCAGATGGCAGCATCGCCCCCTACTTGAACGGCGGAATTGGCACAGGCCGCATCGATGTGGCGGCGCCCGGATCTGGTGTCTTTTCTTCGGTTCCGCGCCCTCAGCTCTACCGCACCCTCAGCGGAACGAGCATGGCCTGTCCGCATGTCGCTGGGATTGCGGCATTGTGGGCTCAATCCGATCCGGCACTTCGCGGACAGCGCCTGTGGGATCAATTGGTCGCGGTCGCCGAACCGCTCGCAGGCCAAAGCACCATCGACATCGGGAAGGGCTTGGTTAAGGCTCCTTGATGCATTATCTCTCAGGCTATGACGAAATCGGCAACACAACGGGCGAACAAGCCTGATGAGCTCACCAGCTTCATCGTGACCGTGAACGACCGCGAAGCGATCGGCAGCGTCGCGCTCAAGCTTGAGGCGCTCGGCATCGATGTCGAGCGGGTGATGAAACGGACCGGCGTTCTTGGTGGACGCGGGCCTATCAGGCTTCTTCCCAAGATCACCGCCCTGCCCGGCGTAAAGCATGCGCGCGAGGAGCATGGGTTCCAGCTGCCGCCGCTTCATGGTTCCATTCCGCAATGAGACTTGTGCGGAAACGAAAACGGAACATAATTAGAACGCTTGGATAGGCCTCACCGCCGTGATATGATGCCTTCGAAAGGCTCAGAATATGTCGATACACGATTACTCAACGCCGCAGAATACCCTCGGTCAATCGGACAGCCCATACACGCCCGGCACACCGTCGGGCGAAACACTCCGCTGGTATGAGTTCCGGAAGAGTGAGCCTCTAATCGAACAACCCTACCCACCGTACAAAGGCAAACTACCTGTAGTGCGGATCGCAGCTACATTCATTCTTGGGATGTGGGGCGCGATCATACTGGGATTCCTTCTCTAGGTCTGATCGCTGATCCATGTGTGGCTGACAAATCGCGATCACTTCCTGTTCGGAAATGATAAGTGCAGGTGGTTATCATGACCCTCATATTTCTGGGTTAGCCCTTCCTTCACCAGCACCGGATCGTTAAACAGAACGGTGGCACCAGGATTACGCTCCTTCATGAACTCGATGTAGTTGCGCGTTTGCTCGCGATCATAGGCGCGGCTCTGCCAAGTCACCGGAGCATTGCCACCATCGCGGCGGAACGGCCGGATATCGACCTGCCTGCCTTGCTCATGCGTTTCATGGCCAGCAATGTCGCCTCCACCGCGCTTGCTAATGTCCCCGATATTCACCGGCGACCCGCCGCGCTTGGCCCACTCGGCTGACGATGCGCGCAGCTCGTTGGCGACGGACTCAGTTGCATACTGATTGCCAGCCCCAGAATAGGTTCGAAACCCTTCCCCAACACGAGGCAGCACAGAGTTGACGGGACCGCCACCAGAGGCCCCTCCCCCGCCAATGCCGAGCAGATCACCTGCTTGGTCTGCTTTTTCTGAAATCCATCCCTTCGCATCCTCGATATAGTTCTCTGCACCTTTGATGACCGGAGAAACCAGAGAACTGCCGATCGGTTCGTGATTGCGCTCATCGACACGCTCACCAAGTGCTCCGGCGCGGCTCTCGGCACCGCTGACCTTGTTGCCAAGGGAGAGGCCCTCCGAAGTCAAACGGAAGGACCCCTCGTCAATTCTCTCTGCCGCTTCGTCTCTTACGGACGCATCGCCCGAATTGGCGCGCACGTTGACGTTGGGCCCACGCGCCGAGATCGCCGCAATATTGGCTTCTCCGAAAGCTTGGACACCTTCAGCGGACGAGATCGAGGGCCGCTCACCGGACAACCTTCCCAGCTCGGGGAAGGCTACCCCAAGTTCGTCCCGCACCTGGCCGACCTTGTCATCCATGAACTGCTTAAGCAGCACTTGCTTTGCCTGCTCCTGGTTGGAGTTCGTCGTGACAAGGCGAGGCTGCCATCCAGTCGAGGCAAGCACGCTGTTTTCAGGACGGCGCAGCGCTTCCTGCGCATAGGTGACGAACTCCTGCGTCTGATCCTCGCTAAGCGAATATCCGCGCGATGCCGCCTCGCTGAAGTCCTGACTGTGCCGCTCGTAAGCCTCCTGCGTGCGAGACGCCTCGTTCGAATAGTTTCGCGTATCAGCCAGGCTGGCGGAATAACGATCCGAGAGCGACTTCAACTCACTGTCCGAACTAGAACTGGTTGCTCGCGTGAAGTCCTCTCGTGCCTGCCTTGCCTGCGTCGAATTCGACTCCTTGTAAGCGTAATCGGCAACCCGCGACAGCGCCTGATCGGCGCTCAATGTTTCGCCGGTCTCATGTTTATGCTGTGCCGAAATTCGAAGACCAAGATTGGCGGCAGCATCAGCTCCGATCGCAGCAACGATGCCGTCGGTGCTACCGACACCGATTTTCCCATTTACACCAGCTGAACCGCTGCCCTCCCCGGTTAAGAAAAAGGACCTAGAGATGCTCTGAGACTCGCTTTCGCTAAGTCCAAACCTTTCCTGAAGGGTATTGGACAGCGAGCGAACTTGGTCGTTAAACTTCGAGACGCTCGAATTGAACGCCGACCCATTCTCGTTGGACGACGACGCGCTTCGGCTTGCGCTTTCGAGAAGCTCGGTGCCTGTAGAAACAGTGGCGCTACGAGACTCGGATGCCGCTTGCCGAAGCCCCTCTGCCCTGTTGAACCCTTGTGAAAGTGCCTCCCTGAAGTCTGATGCGAAACCCTCAGTTCGCACCGGCTTGTAGGCGAGGGAGGAGATCGCCTGCCGGGTATCGAAGGCATTGGCTCCATTGGCAAAGCCTGTCTCGATCCCGCCATCGGAATGCGTGAACGAACTGGTTCCAAACCCGGAGCCAACCCTGAACGTATCATCGTGCTTGTTGAGGCTGCTATTGTTCGCCGTAAGGTTCTGAAACGAGGTGTTGCCAAGCGCATAGTTGCCTAGCGTGCGTTCAGCAGCCGCTGCCTGACCCGCGGCCTGCGCCGGGCCGAGCAACGACGTCGCCTGCCCGGCGATCGCCATCGCGCCGCGCGCCATCCCGGCGGCGATGAACGGCACGCTCATCATCATGAAGCCGGCAATGGTGGCGATATCATTGTTCACGTTCGTGATGCCATTGCTGACCAATAGAGTCGGACCAGTGGGTGCGACAGCGGCATAGGCGCTTGCGGCACGGTTCATCACGAACATGTGGAGGACAACGTAAAGCGGTCCCCAACTGGCTAGGTAAAAGAACCCCATCCCGTAGCCGCGCAGCGTGGTGACTCCAGTGCGCGGGAAGAGGAAGAGAGGGAAAATGACCGGGAACATGGCGTAGAAAACGACATGGAGGACAATGCCGAGCAGAGGCACCCATGTCATCGCCTGCTGCGCGATCGACGTATAGGTATTGCGAGCCTGCGCGTCAGCGCGCTGCGCTGCATAGGCGTCCCAACCCGCATCCGAGAAGCTTTCACGCGCGGCCATGAATGCGTCCATCACCGAGACCTGCTGTAGATAAGCGTAAGGGTCGGTTGATGTTCCGTGAAGGCTTCCAGCGACAATGCCGAGGTCGGTTCTCAAGCGCTGCGCGGCAATGGTATCAAGCAGATCGGGATAGGCGCCCTTGGCAAACAGGGGCAGATCGGAGTCAATTTCAGCGGTCCATTGTGCGTCGAGCGCCGAATACGCGGCGTTGCAGCGGATGATCGAGGAGGTCACACCGGTACCGCTGCGGGTCAGGAATTTCTGGGCACGAGCCGGGCTGCCGGGCCCGATGTCGCGCCACAGGTTGTTGCTGTTCGTCAGCGTCTCCATCGGAGTGAAGCCAAGGAGCACGTCATAGAACACGCACTGCTTGAAATGCTCGTCAAGATTGGCGCGGAAGACGGGATCGGTGATCTGGAAGGTCTGAGCCTTCTCAAGCAGCCGCGCGCCATAGATGATGCCATTGTTGGTCATCTTGAGAGCATCGGGCATGACAAACACGGTCTCGGCCGTGCGGGTCATCCAGTCGCCGAACTGGCTGGTGAAGGATGCCATAACCCCTAACCCCAAGGGGACGTTGGCGACCGTCGCAGGTGCAAGACCGGGGTCGATCCGATCGGTGACCTTGATGGTCACCGTGGGCACCAGAAGCATCATGTAGATGGCGGTCGCCTGCAAAAACCAGTTCATCCATGCCCGCCAGTCGAAATTGAAGGCGAGAACCAGCAGAGAGTAAATAAGGCCCATCACGAACACGACCTGGAGCATGGAGCGGAAGCCCCCTCCCCCAGACCATGCCGCAACAGCATTGAGGACATTGACGATGTACTCGCCGCCGCCGACCGTGAAGACC
>JAKFWB010000201.1 GCA_021732945.1 Porphyrobacter sp. | reverse complement strand
TTTTCGTCGTAGCAATATTCCTCGTGCATGCCTTTCAGTTCACCGCCGGTATCAAAGGCCCAGCCGTGATAATTGCAGACAAACCGGCGGGTGTTTCCGGCGTCGGCAAAGCACACCTTGTTGCCGCGATGCGGACAGGAATTCAGGAAAACCCTGATTGAGCCATCAGGCTGACGCGCGACGATCACGGCGTCTTCGCCCATGTGGGTGGTTAGAAAATCGCCTGCCTTGGGCAGCTGGCTTTCGTGGGCCACGAACAGCCAGGACCGTGCGAAGATGCGGTACAGTTCTTCCTCGTAAATCTCGGCATCGCTGAAGATTCGGCGGTCGAGCCAGCCTTCCTTGAGATCCATGTAACGCGAAAAATCCGGCTCGCGGCCGATCCGTTCGATACGCATGTCATTCTTCTCCCGATAATTTCTTCTAGAAAAACACGTTGATGTTGCTGTCTGGCAGCACCGCATGGTCAAGCGCGATGTCACGCGCAGCGAGGCACCAGCCCTTCGTTCCATGGCGCCACCGGTCGGTGCGCGCCGCAGTAAATTGACGCGCCAAGCCGTCGATGCGGTTGCGATGAATGACGATGACCGAGTGCACGATCACCTCGTTTTCGGCATCCGCAGGTTCGATTTCGACGTTCGAAATGACGCGGCGCACGAAATTGGGTGGATCCTCGGCCCACACATATCCCGAGCGCAGGCGATCGATCCTGAGCTTAAGCCGCGCAAAGTTCTCGTTAAAAACAACGCCAGCGCCGACTGCCGCTGGCGGCGACCGATCTGCCCGGAAGCGCCGCCGTTTGAGGTCCATTCGGTAGGTAACATCGTCGCACAGCAGCTCCAGCCAGTCCTCGAAGCGTTCGGCATCGAGGAGGCGCGCTTCGTGATACAGGCGCTGCGTCAGAGCGATCATGTCCTCTACCAGGACCGGGGCAGGGTTCATTTCAAGCATTCTCAGGCTCCTCGACGGAGAGCGAGTTAATGTTGTAGGTGGGAACCTCGGCCCAGCTTTCAGCCTGCATGTGTTCTTGCCAGCGGCGATAGAAATAGCGCTGGTTGTGCTCGCTCACCAATCCGGCTGCGATGTCGCCAGGAAAGCCATCGCGCGGCCCAGAACGGCCGAGCGCCATGTTAGTGAACACGTCCATCTGCGCCGTCCGCCAGCCACGCGACTGTTCGGTGCAGGCAGCGAGATTGTCGCCATCGTCATTGTCGAACAGACCAGCGAGACCGAAGGTTAGGCACTGATTGTCGAGGATCGTTGCCTGCATTTCTTCGGGCATGTCGTTTTCCACCATCGCCCAGGTCCATTGCTCGAGCTTGCCCGGACCCTTCGGATGATAGACCCGAAACCAGTTCAGGCCTGGCAGGAACTGGAGGTTGGGGAAAATCGTGATGTTGATCTGCGAACCCCACAGCTGTTCGCCGCGCACCTTGCCCAACCGCTCGATCGCCGTGGGACGATTGGCCTCCAGATAATCCATCATGGGCTTCGGTTCGGGGTAGAAGGCGTAGCCCGAAACCCCGTCGAGCGAGGTCAGCGCCATGTGGCCGTTCATTCCGGCGACGGAAAGCCCGCCTTCGAGGTTGGTACTCGAGTTGCCGACGCTGAGACCAGCAAGGTCCATCGACTGGACGGCCGACATCGCTCCGGCATGCGCCCAACCCAGATGGTAGCCATCGCCGCAGACATTCTCAACCGGCAGCTTCCAGTTGCTGCCCAGCTCCATCTTCTGGGTTTCGCCGAGAAGCGAAGTTCCGCCTGGCATCGCATCCAGCCAGACATCGAGGAAGAATTTTGCATCGCCAAGGTAATCCTCGAGCGAGGGCGCATCTGGATCGAAGCAGCCGAAGACCAGGCCCTTGTATTCGGCAACATGGGTTACCTGAACCAGGCCCAGCTTGCTGCGGTCCAGTTCGCCAAAATAGGCCTCGTTTTCCAGCGGAACCCCGGCGAGCGACCCGTCTGGCGCGAACGACCAGCCATGGTAATTGCAGGTAAAGGCCTTGGCATTGCCGCGATCGGCGCGGCAAATGCGGTTCCCGCGGTGGGTGCAGCTGTTGAGGAAGGCCTTGATCGACCCGTCTTTCTGGCGAATGACGATGACGTCGTCCTCGCCCATGAAGGTGCGGAAATAGTCACCAGCTTTGGGGATCTGGCTGGTGTGAACGAGGAACAGCCAGCAGCGACCGAAAATGCGTTCAAGCTCCTGTTTGTAGAGCTCCTCGTTCGAGTAGATCGTCCGCTTTTGACGGCCTGTCGTCGTATCGACCAGGTCGGAAACATCCATTGCTCTCTCCACTCACTCGCTGCCGCTGTTTTTTTGGTCAGTCTATCTTGAGTTACAGCCTCCCAAGCACGGAATGTGCCAGTGTCGAAAATCAGTTTGTTTTCATCATTGTAACTGATGACCCGTCTGTTCGCCCTCCCGACGATTGACATATCTGTCAAGTCTGGAGAGATGATATAGCGCTGGGTTCACATATTTGTTATGGTTCGGCATGAAGCATCTTCCGGCCTATACCGACCTTACCAGCCGACTACGGTTTTCGCCTGAGCAAGGACGCATTTGGCGTGACAGCGAGCGCTGCGTATTGTTGAGCAATTCCGCGCTGACCATGTTGCGCAACGAACTGGTCGTTCAACTGGGCCTTGTCAAAGCGCGTCGGCTGTTTTGGGAACTGGGCTTCGCAGAAGGCGCGCGTTGCGCGGTTGAAGCAAAACATTTGCGGCCCGGCAGCAGTTTCCTTGATGCCTTCGCGGTTGGCCCACAAGCCCACGCAGTGACCGGGTTCGGCTGGACAGAAATCGAAACCTTGGAGACCGATACCGAGAACGGACATTTTGAAGGTCGGTTCCTGGTACACGATTCTATCGAGGCTGGGATTCATCTCGCCACCGAAGGCGTCCACACTGATCCGGTGTGCTGGTTGCAAACCGGTTTTGCCAGCGGTTTTGCGAGCACATTCGCAGGCCAGCCCATAATCATGCGCGAGATCGAGTGCCAGGGAATGGGCCATCCAGCGTGCCTGCTCCATGGCAAGCCGGAAGCGGAATGGCCGGGGCTGGACGATGCCGAAACCAATGCGGTTCCACTCGATCCGGCGGTGTCCCGGCACCAAGACAAACATTTCGTCGCCGGGGTATCGGCAGGCTTCAACGCAGTACGCAACCTGATAGAACGCACGGCGCGAACCGATGCCAGCCTGTTGTTTCTCGGAGAGACGGGTGTCGGCAAGGAGGTGTTTGCCAAGCTGGCGCACCGGCTGAGCCTGCGCAATGATGCGCCGTTTGTCGCGCTCAATTGTGCAGCCATTCCCGAAGGCCTCATCGAAGCCGAACTGTTCGGCGTGGCCAAGGGCGCTTTTACCGGAGCTGGAGCAGACCGGCCGGGACGATTCGAACTCGCCGACGGCGGCACGCTATTTCTCGACGAAATTTCGATGCTTTCGCCGCTGGCGCAAAGCAAAGTCCTCCGGGCCATACAGGAAGGCGAGTTTGAGCGTGTGGGTGACACCAGGACCATCCAGGTGAACGTCCGCCTGATCGCGGCATCCAACGTCGATCTCGAGGCTGCGATGGGCGAAGGGACCTTTCGTGCCGACTTGTATTTCCGGCTTTCAACTCTTCCTATCCGGGTTCCGCCGCTGCGAGAGCGGCGTGAGGACATCCCGGGCTTGATGGAGCACTTCCGGCGTAAATATGCAAAGCGTCATGGACGAACGGTAGAAGGCTTCACAGCGCGTTCAATCAATGCGCTGTTATTGCATGATTATCCTGGGAACGTCAGGGAGTTGGAACGGATGGTCGAGCGTGCCGTGCTTCTTGCCGACGAATCCGGGGCCATCGATTTGCGTCATCTCTTTATCGGGACAAATAATGTGCATGTGCGTCGCGGTCTTACGCTGACCTGCGACGGTCGCGTCGCCGAAGAGCAACCTGTAGACGGAGAGCCCTTCTCGCTTTCTCACATGGTGGGACTACTTCGCCAAAACGGAGCAACGCTTACGACGATAGAAGATGCGATTGTACGGTCTGCAATCGATGCAGCTGGCGGCAATGTTGCACAAGCGGCCCGGGAATTGGGACTGTCGCGTCGACAGCTCTCTTACAAAGTTGAGAAAATGCAAAGTTGCGACTAGACCGGCCGGGCGTTGACGATTCTGGGACGCATTGGATAATTTGCAATGACCTGCGATTTTAGCGAGAGGGAAGCAAGGGCAGGGCGGGGCCGGGAATTTGGGAGACTTTAGAATGCGTTCAGTTGCAATCGTAGGCGCTAATCTAGCAGGTGGGCGAGCGGCGGAAACGCTGCGGCAAGCAGGATTCGACGGTAGGATCACTCTGATCGGTGAAGAACCCTGGAGGCCCTATGAGCGCCCGCCGCTGTCCAAGTAGTTCCTGTGGAATCCAGCCGAAGTGCCGGACAATTTTTTCCTGCAGGATGAAAGCTGGTACTCCGACAACCGGATCGACTTGCTGCTCAACACCCGGGCCGAAGCGATCGATTCAGCTGCGAGCGGCGTGCGCCTCTCGGGCGGCCAATTGGTCGCCGCCGACAAGGTTTTGCTGGCGACCGGCGGACACGCCCGAAAGCTCAATCTGGCCGGAGCCGACTGCGCCAACGTGCATTATCTGCGCACCCAGGACGATGCCGCCAGAATGGCCCTCGACCTTCGTCCAGGCGCACGGGTGGTGATCGTTGGCATGGGCGTGATCGGGGCCGAAGTGGCTGCCAGCGCGATCAAGCTGGGCTGCGATGTGACGGCGGTAGAACCGCTGGCGGCTCCGATGGAACGTGCACTGGGCAAACGTTTCGGTCAGTGGTTGGGCGAGGAACACCGCAAGCGCGGGGTCAAGACCCATTTCAGCCGGGGCGTAACGGGTTTCAAGTTCGCGGACGGCCGCGTATCCGCGGTCGAGATCGACGACGGCACCATCATCCCTTGTGATGCCGTCGTTGTTGGGGTGGGCATCATTCCGGCAACCTCGCTGGCGGTCGATGCCGGGTTGGCTGTAAACAATGGGATCATCGTCGACCGTCGATGCCAGACCAGCAATCCGGCGGTGTTTGCCGCCGGTGACGTGGCCGAGCAGGACAGTTTTTTTGGCGGACGCTTCCGGCAGGAAACCTATCAGAACGCGGCCGACCAGGCCCAGGCGGCGGCCTTGGCGATGCTTGGTCACGAAGTCGATTACTGCAAACCGATGTGGTACTGGAGTGACCAGTTCGATCTGAACATCCAGTTCTGTGGGCAAATTCCGGTGCAGGCCGAGATTGTCCTTCGCGGCGATATCGAAAGCAACGCTTTCGTCGCTTTCTTTCTGTCCGGCGATACAATTGACGGCGTGCTGACAGTCAACCGCGCGCCCGATATGGGGATTGGCAAGCGGCTGATCGAACGGCGGGTTAGCGCGAGCGCGGATCGGCTTGCTGATGCGGATGTGTCTCTGCGCGAACTGCTCAAGCAGTCTGCCTGACGGTGCGTTGGCGGCGCGGGAGCGGTCTTATCCGATCCCGCCGCCCGCGACGAAGAGTGTCTGCCCGGTGACGTAGGAAGCCTCCTGAGAAGCCAAAAAACAAATTGCCGCGGCCAGTTCCTCAGGCTCGCCGAAGCGGGCCATAGGGGTGTCGCGCAAGGTATGCTCCATCACGCCTGCAAAACCTGCCTTGACGGTTTCGCTCATCGGTGCAGGATCGCGCGGTGTGACCCGGGTGACGTTGACTCCGCCCGGCGCAACGCAGTTAACGCGCACGCCGCTGGCTTCCAGTTCCAGCGACAAGGCTGCGGTAAGCGCGGCAACCCCGCCCTTGGCGGCGGCATATGGAACCCTGTTCACGCCGCGCGTGGCGACTGAACCGATATTTACGATTGAACCGTGCCCGGCCGCGAGCATGTACGGCAACACCGCGTGGCAGCACCAAAGTGTTGGCCACAGCGAACGGTTGATTTCAGCCACGATCTCGTCCGGGGTATAGTCCCAATAGGGTTTGGCCCAGATCGTGCCGCCAACATTGTGGACCGCCACGTCGATTTGGCCGAATTGATCGGTAACCGTCCGGTAAAGTTCGGTCGCCCCCTCGCATTTCTCGAGGTCGAAGATGGCGGCGTGGACATCGCAGCCCTTGTCCCGCAGACGATCGACCGTAGCCTGAGTGGCGTCAGCCGCTCGGTCGGCAATGATCACGATCGCGCCTTCTTCAGCCAGACGCTGGGCCGTGGCTAACCCGATGCCTTGAGCTCCACCGGTCACAACCGCGATCTGGTTGTCGAACCGCTTGGCAAAAGTCATAATCCTGCTCCTCCGTTATCCCTCATTCCTGCAACGAAACGCAAGGCTGGGTGGTTGCCTTGCCTATATTCTTGATCTATGCCGCGCAAGGAAATGCGTTGCGCGATGGCGAATGATCGGGCGTTGCAGTGGCGATCACCGGACCGAATCTGAGGAGAGAAACGAAATGGCCCGTACACTTATTGACCCCAGCGACGTCAAAGGCGCCTGGGCGATTATTCCCACTCCGGCGAAGGAGAATGCCTCGGATTGGCGCGCGACAAAGACAGTTGACCTCGATGAGACAGCGCGTGTGGTTAACGGCCTGATCGATGCAGGGATAAACGGAATTCTGAGCATGGGGACGCTTGGCGAAGCGGCGACCATGACCCACGACGAAAAGCTCGATTTCATGAAGGCGCTGGTCGATGCCGCGGCCGGCCGGGTGCCGATCTTCGTTGGCACCACTTGCATCAACACGCGCGACACGGTCGCGTTGACCCGGCAAGCGCTGGAACTTGGCGCGGATGGCACGATGCTGGGAATTCCGATGTGGTGCGCGCCCAGCCTTGATGTTGCTGTCCAGTTCTACAAGGACGTCGCTGAGGCCGTTCCCGAAATGAACATTGCCATCTACGCCAATCCCGAGGCCTTCAAGTTCGATTTCCCGCGTTCATTCTGGGCCCAGGTGGCTGAGATTCCCCAGGTCGTCACGGCGAAATACATCGGCGTCGCCCACTTGCTGCCTGACCTTGCAGCCATTCGGGGGCGCATCAAGCTGCTGCCGATCGATTTCGATTACTACGGCGCAGCCCGTATGGACGACTCGATCGACGCCTTTTGGTCGAGCGGTGCCGTGTGTGACCCGCTGGTGACCACGACATTGCGTGACCTTGTATCGCAAGCGCGCGCGACCGGTGATTGGAGCGCGGCGCGGGCCTTTATGGGCCGGCTCGGCCCAACGGCAGCGCCGCTTTTCCCTAACGGCAGCTTCAAGGAATTCTCGACCTACAACATCGCGCTTGAAAAGGCGCGGATGAATGCTGGCGGGTGGATGAATGCCGGCCCGGTTCGGCCACCGTACCATCTTTGCCCGGAACCGTATCTCGAGGGGGCACGCAAGTCGGGCAAAATGTGGGCTGAACTTGGCAAGGCGCTTGCGGCCGAAAAATAGAAGAAGCGCGAAAATTGGGAGAGAGCGGGTGACGGACATCAAGCTGTCGTGGCCGAAGAACTATAATGAAGTTCCTAAGGAAGCCTTCGTTCGCGAAGACATCTATGCGGAAGAGGTTAAGCGCATTTTTCATGGCACCGAATGGCACCCGGTCGCCCATGAAAGCGAATTGCCCAACCCGGGAGATTTCAAGACTTTCCGGTTGGCTGGCGTTCCTCTGCTTATCGGGCGCGACGTTGAGGGCGTGGTGCGGGTTTTCTACAACGCCTGCTCGCACCGCGGCAATCAGCTCGAGACGGCGGTCATGGGCAACAAGACCGAATTCGAATGCCCTTACCACCGCTGGCTCTTCGATTCGAAGGGTGACCTGGTAGGGTGTCCCAACCCACGGGAATTTCTGCCCGGTTTCAACAAAGCCGACTATCCGCTCGCCCAGCCGCGGTTCGACATCTATTTTGGCCTGATCTTCGTGACGCTTTCGGCGGATACCGAGCCGCTGCTTGAATTTCTGGGCGACTCGCAGAATTGCTTGCGCGAGCTGCTTGCGGGCGACGGGCGGCTCAAGCTACTTGGCTACCAGAAGGTCCGTTATGATACGAACTGGAAGTCGTACACCGATAACGATGGCT
>JAKFWB010000399.1 GCA_021732945.1 Porphyrobacter sp. | reverse complement strand
TTTTATGTTTTGGGGATGCTTGCCCAAAAGTGCAAGCATCCTCCTCGCGGGTCTTCGTGTTCCGCATCGCCTCCGCGATGCGAAATCCTCGCTCATGCTGCCTTTCAGGCAGCGTCGCTGCGGGCGACCGGTCGGCCTTGCGGACGTCTTTCGTCGTCCGAAGATTGCACTTCGGGCCTAGCGCCTACAATTCCACTCGCATCGCCGCGCCGTCATCTCCGCGCGCTCCGCCGTCGGGGTTGGCGGCGATGAACTGGTAATTGAGCACCCCGGCAAAACACAGCCACGCCAGATAGGGCAACAGCAGCAGCCCCGCCGCGCGCCGCACGCGCCAGATCAGCGCCAGCGCGATCACCATGCTCACGATGCCGAAACCCAGCACCATCAGCGCCGCCCACATGTCCTGCATGCCGAAGAACACTGCGCTCCAGCTTTGGGTGACGATGAAATGCACCGCGAAGGCGACCAGCGCCGTACCCCGGCCATAGGCGCCCCACGCGCTTGCCACCATCGCCAGCGCCAGGCCGATCATGATGAACAAGGCGGTCCACACAATCCCGAAGGCGGCGGGCGGTGGAAAAATCGCAGGCTTCACCAAACCGGCAAACCAAGCCGTGTCCGGCCCGCCCAATTGCCCGGCGGCAAAGCCGACCAGCATGATGAACGGCACCATGAACAGCGCCCAGCGCATGAAGCTGGCGCGCAATTGTTGTTTGGAGGCAAGGACGTTCATGGCTTCTCCCACCCGCGCGACAAAATGGGGATTGGGCGTTTCGCCTGCGGGCCGCGAAGCGATAACAGAGCCACACGCCAGCGCCAACCTGTCACACCATAAGCGCACCAGATTGCCAAAGACACGCACTGTGCACTGGAAACATCAGGAAAGATTTGGGCGAAACGGTAACAGTCTGCTACGCGCTGCCTTATTCCTGCCGTGATTCGGTAAGCGCAGCAGCGGCGGGATGTGCAAATATGCTGTGCTTGCCGCTCATCATCGGCCGTTTGTTCGGCCCTTTAAGGGAATAACATCATGAAGAAGACCTTTGCGCTCGCCGCCGTTCTCGCCCTCGGCGTTGTTGCCTGCTCGCCCGCCGCTGAAGAAGCTGCTTACACCGCCGCTGACGAAACCGCCGTTGCTGAAGAGCCGATGGCTGCTGAAGGCGACGCGATGGCTGCCGAAGGCGACGCCATGGCCAAGGAAGGCGATGCGATGGCTGCCGAAGGCGATGCGATGGCCAAGGAAGGCGACGCGATGGCTGCCGAAGGCGACGCCATGGCCAAGGAAGAAATGAAGCCCGCCGAGTAAGCCTTTCAGGCTTGCCCGTCCTGGTGTGAACCATCAGGAACAGGGACGGAATAAGACCGGCAGTGACCTCAGGGTTGCCGCCGGTCTTTTCTTTGGTAGCATACCGCGCGCTCAGCCGCGCCGGGCGGCGATCAGAAATTCGACATTGCCCTGCGGCCCGGTGATCGGGCTGGTGGCGATGCCCTGCACCGCCCAACCCAGCCCTTCGAGCCAGCCGCGCACGTCGTCGCACACGCGGGCATGCAGCGCCGGATCGCGCACCACCCCGCCTTTGCCCACTTCCTCGCGCCCGGCTTCGAATTGCGGTTTGATCAGCGCGATCAGCTGGCATGCTGGGGCAGCCAGTTCGAGCGGGCGTTCGAGCACCTTCGACAGGCCGATAAAGCTCGCATCGCACACCACCCAATCGCATGGCCGGTCGATCTCAGCGGGTGTGAGAATGCGCGCGCTCGTCTGTTCAAGCACCGTCACGCGCGGGTCTTCACGCAGACGCCACGCCAGCTGATTGGTACCGCTATCCACACAGAACACATGCTCAGCACCGCGCGACAGCAGCACATCGGTGAAGCCCCCGGTCGACGATCCGATATCCATCGCGGTCGCGCCCGCCGGGTCGAGCCCGAAATGCTCAATCGCATGAGCCAGCTTGACTCCACCCCGGCTGACCCAGGGATGATCGCGCCCACGCACGTCCAGCGCGGCATCTTCCGGCAGCTGATGGCCAGGCTTGTCGATCTTGCTCTCGCCCGCAAACACCAGCCCCGCCATCACCAACGCCTGCGCCCGCGCGCGGCTTTCGGCGAGCCCGCGATCAACCAGCAGCTGATCGACACGCCGTTTTTGCGGTTTGGGTGTGGGAGGCAGGCGTTCGGGCATGGACAAGCGCCGCTCCTAGCGCGCAAAGTGGGGGGATGAAAGCCACGTACCTTCAGCTTGCCTCCGCGCTGGCGCTAACCTTCGGGATTGCCGCCTGTTCGCCTGCTGCCAAGACCGGGGTGATTGCCTTACCCCAGCCCGGGTTTGTCGACTACGTCGTGCGCGAATCCGTCCTCGCCTTGCCCGCAGCGCCGGACGGCGAAGACTGGATGGACGCAGCCCTGACGCCGGGTGCGTGGGACTATGTGCTTATCGGCGATGACGGGGTGGGCTTCGCGCGCTTCGGCACCGCCCCGTCCGAGCGGCGGTTTATGATGGAATGCACGCGCGGCAAGGTACTGCTCGGGGTAATCGGCGACCGGACCCGTGGGCGGATCCGCATGATGCGGGTCACGACCGAAACCCTTAGCCGCACGTTCGAAACCGACTATTGGGGAGGCATGCACGCTGTATTTCTGCCCCCCGCCGACCCAGTGCTGGACGCGATGGCGCTGTCGAAGGGCCGTTTCGCGGTCGAGGTCGCGGGCGAGCCGCCGCTCTACCTGCCAAGCCATGCCGAGGTCAGCCGGGTGATCGAGGACTGTAGGTAAACATTCCCGATCGTCATTGCGAGGCGTCCGAAGGGCAACGAGGCAATCCATGACCAACCGTCGGATGTTGAGGCTATCTCAGGCCAAGGATCGCCGCGCCTCCGGCTCGCGATGACGATGCTTCTCACCGATTCTATACATTAATATCCACAGGCTCATGCACAGCCTGTCCACTGACCCGCCCCAAACAAAAAGCGCCCGAGGTTTCCCTCAGGCACAGCGGGCCATGGACTTGCGCAGCGAAGACTGAGTATGACGAGATAAAAGATTAAAACAAGTCTTGTCGTAGCGAATCACATGATTCAAAAGCGTACCTGAGGCCAGCGGACCACGCGGCACTCGGCCCCCGGTGAAGCGGCGGGTCTGGCTCACAAGCGCGAAAGGAGGTGATCCGATGTCTCATGGTTCAGTAGCGAGGTCGGTGAAGATCCCTACGGAGCATATTCGGTAACCTTTCCTAGCCGAGTAAGGTTTCGTGAGCGGCACTTCCGGCCGCTGACCATGTTAAGGGCGTTTCCACCGACGGGCTGGAAACGCCCTTTTCATTTTTGTTTTGCGAAGGCGCCTCCGCGCCTTCGTCCTCGGCGCGTTTCCTTCGCTTCGCTACGGAGCGCCTGCGGGCGGGCAGTCGCCCTTGCGGTCGCCATGCGACCGATGATCTCGCATAACTGCAATCTTGCCCTTGGTCGCACAGGCGATTACGCGCGTCTCATGCACTTCACCCGCACGCCTCACCCCGCGCCCACGCCTGATGCCGCCCGCGAAGCCCTGATCGCTGATCCGGGCTTTGGCACCGTTTTCACCGATCACATGGTGGTGATCGATTACGATGAGGCGATGGGCGGCTGGCAGGTGCCCACTATCGGCCCGCGCGGCCTGATCAGCCTCGATCCGGCGGCGAGCGTGCTGCATTATGCGCAGGAAATCTTCGAAGGGATGAAGGCCTATGCCCATCCCGAAGGCGGGCTATCGCTGTTTCGCCCCGATGCCAATGCGCGCCGCTTCAATGCCAGCGCGCGGCGCATGGCGATGCCCGAAATCCCCGAGGAATTGTTTATCGCTGCGGTGCGTGAAGCCGTGCTGGCCGACGCCGCGTGGCTCCCGCCGATTGACGGCGGTGCGCTCTATATCCGCCCCTTCATGTTCGCCTCCGAAGCCTTCCTCGGCGTGCGTCCGGCCAAGCAGTACAAGTTCATCGTGATCATCTGCGCAGTGGGTAATTACTTCAAGAAAGGCGTAAACCCGGTCAAGATCTGGGTCGCGCAGGACTACACCCGCGCCGCGCCCGGCGGCACCGGGGCGGCGAAGACCGGCGGCAATTATGCGGCCAGCCTCGTCCCCCAGGCCGAAGCCATCGCCAAGGGCTGCGATCAGGTGGTGTTCTTGGACGCGACCGAGCACCGCTGGGTCGAGGAACTAGGCGGCATGAACCTGTTCTTCGTCCGCGCCGATGGCTCTGTCATCACCCCGCCGCTGACCGGCACGATCCTGCCCGGCATCACCCGCGAATCGCTTGTAGCGATGTTGCGCGAAGAAGGGCTGGAGGTGCGCGAAGAGCCCTACAGCATCGACCAATGGCGCGAGGAAGCGGAAAGCGGGATGCTGCTGGAGACGATGGCGTGCGGCACCGCAGCCGTGGTCACCCCGGTCGGCACGGTCGCCTCGCCCGAGGGAGAGTTCACCATCGGTTCAGGGGGAATCGGGCAGATGACGTCGAAAATGCGCGAGCGGCTGGTCGGCGTGCAGAACGGCCGGGTGGCGGACACGCATGGCTGGATGATGCGGGTTTAGGTTACCATAAAATGCCGCTACGGAAAGCAGGCGCGGAAACCGCTCCTTAACCCATCCAAGCCATTGTCGCGCGCATGAGCGTGATGAGCCCCACCCACACAATTTCCGCCGATCTCGACCGTGCCGAGGTCCACTTCACGATCGGCGGCTATTGGGAACCGGAGGGCATGAAGCGGTTCCTGTTTGATCTGGGGGAGGCCGCCAAACCGCTGATGAAGCGCCGGGAGCCTTTCTGCGCCTTGGGTGATCTGCGCGAATTCGTGCCGCAGGACCGCGACACCAGCAATGCCATCCGCGACAGTATCATTGCGGGCAAGCACAATGGCTTGCGGCGGTTTGCCGTGCTGTCAGCCTCGCCGCTGGTGCGGATGCAGTATCGCCGGATCGCTCAGGCGGTCGAGGTCGAGTTCTTCGACAGCTGGGCTGAAGCGACCGCCTGGCTCCGACGCCCCGGCTGAACCGCACCCTCGCAGCAATATTGTCGCGGGGCACCGCAATCGGCTAGAGGCGCGGGCATGGCCGATCACCCCACCCACGTCGCCGCGCTTTACAAGTTTACGCCCTTCGCCGATCCTGAAGCCCTGCGAGCACCGCTGCTCGCCGTGTGCGAGGCGCACGGCATCAAAGGCACGTTACTGCTCGCGCGTGAAGGGATCAACGGCACCATTGCGGGGACCGACAATGCGCTGGCGTCCGTGCTCGGCCACATCTGCAAGCTGCCGGGGTGCGCCGATCTTGATGTGAAATACTCCGCCGCCCCCGAAATGCCGTTCCACCGCATGAAGGTGCGGGTGAAGCGCGAGATTGTAACCATGGGCGAACCCGACATCGACCCGACGCTGTCGGCGGGCCACTATGTCGATCCGCATGATTGGAACGCTTTGATATCCGATCCGGACACCATCGTGATCGACACCCGCAATGATTACGAAGTCGCAGTCGGCACCTTTGCGGGCGCAGTCGATCCGCAGACGCCGAGCTTCCGCGATTTCCCCGCGTGGTTCCGCGAACACCGCGATGAATTGCTCGACGGCAAGAAGAAGGTGGCGATGTTCTGCACCGGGGGCATCCGCTGCGAGAAATCCACCAGCTTCCTGCGCGCGGAAGGCGTGGAGGAAGTCTATCACCTGCGCGGCGGCATTCTCAAATATCTCGAACACGTGCCCGAGGATCAAAGCTTGTGGCAGGGCGAATGCTTCGTGTTTGATGAACGCGTGACCGTGCGTCACGGCCTTGAACAAGGCACCTTCCAGCTGTGCCGCGCCTGCCGCCGCCCGCTCGACGCCGCCGCGCTCGCTCATCCCGATTACGAGGGCGGGGTCAGCTGCCCCGCCTGCATCGACGAACGCACCGAGGAACAGCGCGCAGGCTATGCCGAACGTCAGCGGCAGGAGGCGCTGGCGAAAGCGCGGGGCGAACTGCATGTCGGCGCGGTGCGAACCCCGAAAGAATGACCACGCTCCCCATCCTCTACACCTTCCGCCGCTGCCCCTATGCGATGCGCGTGCGGATGGCGTTGTGGGCGGCGGGGATCGCGGTGGAATTGCGCGAAGTGAAGCTCGCCGCCAAGCCGCAGGAATTGATCGCAGCATCCCCCAAGGCAACCGTGCCAGTGCTGGTGTTGGCGGACGGCACAGTCGTGGACGAAAGCCTCGCCATCATGCGCTGGGCGCTGGCGCAGAGCGATCCGGAGGACTGGCTCGCGGGCGACGATCCAGCATTGATTGCGGTGAATGACGGGGTGTTCAAACACCACCTCGACCGCGCGAAATATCCGGGGCGGTATGACGAGGACGGGGTGACCGACCACCGCGCTGAAGGCTTGGCCCTACTCGCGCCGCTCGAAACACGGCTGGCGCGCGCGACCTTTCTGTGCGGTCCGACCCGAAGCCTCACCGACATCGCGTTGTTCCCGTTCATCCGCCAATTTGCCGCCATCGACCCCGATTGGTTCGCCAGCCACCCGCTGCCGCGCCTGCAAGCTTGGCTGGCACAGCACACCGCCGACCCACTATTCGCCAACATCATGCCCAAATTCACGCCGTGGCACGCCGGAGACACCCCGATCCGCTTCGGGCCGTAGAAATTCCGCACAGCAGCAATTTCCTTTGGGCGCGCGGCCATAGCCTGTTACAGGCGCGCGCATGCTTACGATTGACAACGTCACAGTCCGGCTTGGCGGCCGGGCCATTCTCGAACGCGCCAGCGCAACCGTGCCGGTGGGCGCGCGGGTCGGGCTGATCGGGCGCAATGGCGCGGGCAAATCGACGCTGATGAAGGCGCTGATCGGCGAAATTGAGCCCGATGACGGCGAAATCAGCAAGCCGACCCGCGCGCGCATCGGCTATATCGCGCAGGAAGCCCCTTCCGGGAGCACAACCCCCGAACAGGTGGTGCTCGCCGCCGCCACCGAACGCGCCGAGCTGCTGGCAGAGCTGGAAACCTGCACCGACATGGACCGGATGGGCGACGTCCACGAACGCCTGCTCGCGATCGACGCTTACAGCGCCCCAGCGCGCGCAGCCAAAATCCTCAACGGCCTCGGCTTTGACGAGGAGATGCAGCAGCGCCCGGTCGACAGCTTTTCGGGCGGGTGGAAGATGCGGATTGCGCTCGGCGCGCTGCTGTTTTCGGAACCCGACATCCTGCTGCTCGACGAGCCCAGCAACCACTTGGACCTCGAAGCGACGCTATGGCTTGAGAATTTCCTCAAGTCCTACCCCGCCACGCTGGTGGTGATCAGCCACGAACGCGACCTGCTCAACAAGGTCGTCGATCACATCCTCCACCTGCAAGGCGGGCAGCTGACGCTCTACCCCGGCGGCTACGATGCGTTTGAAAAGCAGCGGGCCGAACGCGCCGCGCAGCTTGCCTCGGCCAAGGCCTCGCAGGATGCGCAGCGGGCGCGCCTTCAGGATTACGTCGCCCGCAACTCCGCCCGCGCCTCGACCGCCAAGCAGGCACAATCGCGCGCCAAGATGCTCGCCAAGATGCAGCCCATCGCCGCGCTGATGGAAGACCCGACGCTGAGCTTCGATTTCCCCGATCCGGCCGAGATGAAATCGCCGATGATCACGCTGGAGCAAGCCGCGGTCGGTTATGGCGAGGCGCCGCCGATCTTGAAACGCCTCAATTTCCGGATTGAGGCCGATGATCGCATCGCGCTGCTGGGGCGCAACGGCAATGGCAAGACCACGCTGGCGCGCCTGCTCGCATCGCAGCTGACCCCGGCCGAGGGCGCAGTGAATGCGCCGGGCAAGCTCAAGGTTGGCTATTTCACGCAGTATCAGGTCGAGGAACTGGCGGGCGAGGATACCCCCGTCGATCTGATGACCCGCGCGATGGACAGGCAATCGCAAGGCGCGGTCCGCGCGCAATTGGGGCGGTTCGGGTTCTCGGGCGCGAAGGCCCAGACGCGGGTCGAGAAGCTTTCGGGCGGAGAACGCGCGCGCCTCGCGCTGGCGCTGATCACCCGCGACGAGCCGCATCTGCTGATCCTCGACGAGCCGACCAACCACCTCGATGTCGATGCGCGCGAGGCGCTGGTG
>JAKFWB010000322.1 GCA_021732945.1 Porphyrobacter sp. | reverse complement strand
CGCGCCCGCGCACTTCTGGATGCCACTCCGATAAGGGACGTGGAAAGGGCCGGCGTCACAGGCGGGCTCGTGGGAGGAATCATCACGCGGGCTGGGCCAATAACGGATGAGACTGTCGGTGTAGCCGACCAAGAGGCGCTCGCCCGGCTCAATCTTCGCCCGGTCTTCGTTGGAATCGAACGCGATCTCATACGGGAGGCCATCAACGGCGAAGCCCAAATCATCCGGGGCCGCCTGGCCGAGACAGTAAGCCCAGACGAACTCGCCCGGACGGACCACGCGGGTGGCTGGATAATCCCGCTTGGCGCAGAGCGGCGCATCGTCGGAGGCGCCTGACAGAGCGCCATTAGAAATGACCGCAATGGCGCCCTGACGATCCAAGAACCCGCCCCTTTGGCGCCGTCTTGGGCCCTGCCCAACCACCAGATCTGCATCCAGTCAGCCTGCTTCTCAGCAAGTATCCACAGGCAATTTTCCCTTTTGTTCTCACCCCACAGTCCGCTCTACGATATCGTCGAGTATAGCCCTCTACTGCCGCCCGGTCGAACGGCTGTCACTGAAAGGAGCGCCGGCCCCCCTTGTCCGGAGCAATGAATTTGTTGCCCTCTTCCCGGGAGACGCTCGATGCTGAGCCTGCGCCAGCCGGGCCGGTAGTTCGCGCTCTCGATACACCGGCCTTCCTGAGGTTATTTCAGCTGCGCGCTGCGCAGATTATGTGGTTCGTGGGTGCAGGTGCCTCGCGGGCTGCAGGCATCAAGACAGCCGGCGACATGATCTGGGATTTCAAGCAGCGCCTGTACCGGTCGCAGAAGAAGCTGCCGCCCTCGGCGATCACCGATATCGGCGAGCCGGCGGTGCAGCGCAAGCTGCAGGCGCATTTTGATGCGCTCGGCAGCTTTCCGCCTGCGGGCTCGGAAACCGAGTACTCGGCCTATTTCGAGGCAACCTACCATTCGGCCAAGGACCGCCGCTCTTATCTTGATGAGCTTATTGCGCGCGGCAAGCCATCGTTCGGCCACCACGCGCTCGCCATGCTGATGGCCGAGGATCTCTGCCGGGTCGTCTGGTCGACCAATTTCGATCGCACTGTCGAGGACGCGGCCGCCGAACGTCTCGGCGGGACCGGCCGCCTTGTCGTCGGCGACTTGAAGGAGCCGGGGAGAGTCCGCCGCGCCTTCGACGAAAACCGCTGGCCGGTCTACGGCAAGCTGCATGGTGACTACCACTCCGACGCGCTCAAGAACACCGACGCCGAGCTTCGCCAGCAGGACGTCGAAATGAGGCGCAACCTGATCGACGCCGGCCGGCGGCAAGGCCTCGCCATCATCGGCTACAGCGGCCGCGACGCGTCGATCATGGAGGCCCTCACCGAAGCGCTCGACGACGGCCGAGGATTTCCGGGTGGCTTGTTCTGGTTCAAGCGCGGTCACGATACGCCCTATCCCGCTGTCACCGAACTGATCGATCGTGCCCGGGCTCTTGGCATCGACGCCCATCTCGTCGAGGCGGAGTCGTTCGACGAGCTCTTCTCAGACCTGCTGCGCTACCTGCCGCAAACGGCCGAGAAGATCGCAGCCTTGACGGGCGCTGCCCGTCCGCGGCTGGCCAAGGCGACGCCGCGGATAAGCACCGGTTCAGTACCGGCGATCCGCATGAACGCCTTGGCGGTCACGTCCCGGCCAGCGCTCTGCCGGATCGTCGATTGCACCATCGGCGGCGACAAGGAGATTGACGAGGCGATTGCCAAAGCGGCCGTCGACATAATCGCGCACCGCACCCGTGACGGCGTGCTGGCCTTTGGACGCGACGCCGACATTAGGGCCGCTTTCGAGCCGTTCGGCATCAAAGCGTTCGATCAGCACCCGCTTTCTGACAAGCGACTCTTCAAAGAGGGCGGCGAGCGAGCCCTGGTTCGTGACGCGCTCTTCCGTTCGATCGCCCAGCGCCCTGGGCTCACGATCGAGCGTCGGCGCAATCGAGCCCGGCTCCGGCCCGTCCCAGGGCAGGTGCAGCCTGCGGTATTCAACACCGACACCGCCAAGCCCGTTGATCGACTTGCAGGATTGATCCCCAAAACCGAAGTGCCCTGGAGCGAGGCCTGCGAGCTGCGCGTCGACTATCGGCTCGACCGGTTCTGGCTGCTCTTGGACCCCGTCGTTATCGCCGATCTCGGGGCGGATGCTCCGGAGGACGTCATCGAGACCAGCCGCGAGTTCGTCCGCGAGCGGCGCGCCCGGCGCCATAACCGATTCGCCAACGCCATGATCGAGGGGTGGATCACTCTGATCATAGGGCGCGAGCCGAGCATTCGGCTGAAGAGCTTCGGAATTGCCGACGGGATCGACGCTGAATTCGAGATCCTCCGCACCTCGGCATTCAGCGGGATCGGCAAGGCATGAGCACAGCAACCCAAGCCTTCCGCCTGCCTGGGCACATCGTCCTCCCCGAGCCAAAGCTCCGCTTCGGTTCGTCCGATGCGCGCGACGTCGATATCCATCCCATGGAAGGCCTGATCCGGTTCGGCCCCTACAGCCGTGACAAGCTCTCGGCAGTTTCAAATCCCATCCGAATCGGGATGATTCTCCCGGCCGACCTCGAGGATCGGTTGGTTGCCCAGATGCGCGAGCTGGACCAGAGCCATCAGCCGCGCGAGCGCAAAGCCTACCTGCCGCCCTATCCAAGCTTCGAGAAAGTGTTTGGCGTACGCCTGGCACGGGGCGAGCCGGCGAGCCGGATTCTTCTATCCGGCGATCTCGATGGCCAGATCGCCGCTGCGGCAGCTCCGCATGTCGTCCTGGCTGAAGCGCTCACGCGCGCGCTGTTCGCCCTGCGCAATGCGCGTGACAGCTTCGACGTCGTGGTTATCCTCCTCAAAGAGAGCTGGACCTCCGCCTTCCGCGGACCGGCCGGCGACGACTTCGACCTCCACGACTATGTGAAGGCCTATGCCGCGTCGGAGGGCATCTGCATCCAGTTCCTGCGCGAGGACGGTGCACTCAATTACCATTGCCGGTGCAGTGTGGCGTGGCGGCTGGGCATCGCCCTCTATACCAAGGCCGGCGGCATCCCGTGGGTACTGGCGGACGTCCAGCCCGGCACGGCGTTCATCGGCATCGACTATGCGCTGCGCTCGGGAGACGACGCCGCGCAACGCTTCGCCATCTGCTGCAGCCAGGTCTTCGACGCCGAAGGCTCGGGACTCGAGTTCGTCGCCTACGAGGCCGACGGCGTTCATATGTTTGGCCGGAACCCCTATCTGCGCCGCGAACAGATGCTGAAAGTCATGGCGCGCAGTCTCGCCATCTACCAGCGCAAGCATTCGGGCGATCCGCCGCAGCGCGTGGTGGTTCACAAGAACACCGAGTTTAGGCCCGACGAGATCGACGGCGTCTTCGACGCCTTCCCGAACGCCAGCAACATTGAGCTCGTCCACGTTCAGCAAAGCTGCGGCTGGCGCGGCGTTCTCATCGCAGAGCCGCAGCGGCCCCACGGCTATCCTTGCCACCGCGGGACCACCTTCCAGCTTGGGCCCCATCAAGCGCTGCTCTGGACCCAGGGCAATCTGCCCGCCGTTGCCAAGGGCAAGGACTATTATAAGGAAGGCAAAGGGACGCCCGAGCCGCTGCTTCTTGTCCGCAACGCTGGTCTTGGCGACTTCGACGATCTTTGTCGCGAGACACTCGCGCTCACCAAGATGGATTGGAACAATGACGGTCCCTACGATCGTCTGCCGGTGACGCTGAATTTTGCAGGGACGCTGGCGACGATCGTCAAGCGCATGCCGAAGCTTCACCCGCAGTCTTATCCCATTCGCTTGTTTATGTGAGCATCACGGCCCACCCCCGCTTGCAATCCGCCGACGCGCGGTTTGCAAAGTTGCCTCACGCCTGCGCACGATCAAGTGCCTGAACACTCGCGAGGGTAGTCGCCCTCTCTCGTGCAGGAATTGCGCGGTTCGCTCCGTATTTCCTAGACGACAACACGCTCCTCTTGGTCACCGATCGAGCCAATGATCATGGTGCGCGATGCCAAGACCATATTTTCCGGACTAACTGTGACCTGCTTTCCGTCTCTGAAGAAATGCTGTGTCACACCACCGAACATATCTTCGCCGATTGGATTTTTTGCGTTTGGGTTGTGAAAAATCTGAAGCTCGTCTGACCAATATTCAGTATAGTCGTCTGTCCCGATCTCCTCCCAGAATGGCACTGGATGCACGGCGTTGGGGTCAGGATTTAGCCGAAAACCCATGCGGTAATACTTATGGTCTGATGGCAGAAAGCCAGCCGCAATGCCCATGCGGTCAAATTTCGCAAGCGTACCAGCATTGGAAAACACGATAGCCGATATATTCTCTGCGCCTGGCAAATCAAAGAAACCTGTCTCTACCCTCTTAGTCTTGTAGACGTGATCGACGCCTTTCACCGCGCGGACTATCAGCTCGCCGTCAAGCATCTCCCACTCGACACGATGGCCGTAGAGATACGGCCACAAGGCGGAGTGTGTGTACGTCATCGAACCAGTCTCGCGACCTCCACCGCTGATGTGAAAATCTGCGATTGCCAGCAGGAACGGCTTACCAGCAGCATCGCCACGCTCCCAGTAACTCCGTCCGTCTTTGTCCTTCTTGTTCAGCTTGCTGGTTAAGCTGGAGCCAAATTTCATAGGCATGTAGTTATGAAGGAATTCAGTCATTTCCTCCGGCGTTTTCGGGTCTGGATGGTCGGCGAGTACGCCATCAGTCGACGGGCTGACCGTGGTCGCTTCAATGGTAAAGGCTATGCCGGGTGCCCTGCACAGAAAGTCGGGCGCCTCCGGTTGGCTGATGTCGAACCCGAGCTCCCGGAACGTCGCCCAAAGGTACATCTCCCAAAGGCGTTGATCGAAATGCTTGAACTGAAATTCACTTACGAAATGCGGGTCTGTAGGCGCCAGCCAAGGAGCAATTTCCTTGAAAACGGAACGGCTCGGGTGCCGACCAGGGCTCTCATTCAGTATACGGAAATGCGGGTGAAGCATTTCGCTTTTGGTTCCTTGAGGGACAGCCAGTACATCGGTTGGATAGTTTGTTTCGTCGCCCTGATCGCCGAGCGCAAGAAAATCCGCTTCTTCGACCGCCTTGGCGATGCGCTCGCGAAGCCGCTCAACGGTGAGCTTTTCATTGTCGATGGACGTTTCAAGGTCGACGCAGCGAAACCGCCCGATTTTATCGCGAGCCATTAAGAGCCAACCATAGTCATTATCAACTGTGTCCCGAATGACTAACCCGAGAACCCGTTCTTCATGGTCGCTCCAGTGTGAACGCTCCTCAGAAATGAGCCGCGTGGGAGAAAGACGTGTGCCTAGGGCGAACAGATCGAAACGAGCGCGCTTCATCGGTCGGCTGAATGCCTCCCGGACCGTTCTTTGCGCTGCTCTTCGTTTTGCCTCGCCCATGGTAATCCATATAGTTGAGCAGCTCCTGATTGTCCTCGCTCGTACGGCCCGAATTGCTCGAGGACGGAGTGTGACGCTATGGGATCAACACGAACAAGCCTCACGTTCCGTCAGCGCTTCGACATTCTGCCGCGAGCGTGTCACGCAGCGAGGCGCTGTTCGATAGTAGCCGTGGATTGGCGCTGTTCGCCGAACAGCCGGTCAAGCGCCGCCCGCCTGGATGGCCTGTCGAGGGAATAGGAGCTACGCGCGAACACCCTCCCATTGAGGAGGCCATTTATGTAGCTCGAGACCGCATCCGCAGCCATCACAAGAGCCGTATCGATAGTGTGAATGTATCGACTGGTCACGGTGCCACGGGAATGGCCAAGAAGAGCGGCGACGGTCGCTTCGGCAAATCCGAGGTCGTTCGCTACGCTTGCAAAGCTATGGCGAAGAACGTGAGGTGTGATGTCGGCGAGTGGAGTGCCAGCAAGAAGCTTCTTCCAGAGCTTCGGAAACCCGGCGAGCGGTTTGCCCTCTTCCGTACCGGGAAAGACAAATGCCGCCTCGTTTTCGGGAAGAAGTGGGTCTAGTAACTCTATAGTCGGCAGCCCAATCGGCCTGATCGACGCGCCCTCCTTGCTGTCCTGGAGCCGGAAGCAACTGCGTTCCACGTCGACCTCAAGTCCCATCAGATTGATGATCTCTCCGCGCCGACTGCCTGTGAGCGCTATGGCGCGAATCATTTTCGTCGCCGTTTCGAACTGTGCGTTAGTGCTCGCTTCAGTGAGGATCTCTCCGAGCACGCGATACTCTCGGTCAGACAGGCGCCGATCGCGCACAGCATCGGCAACTTTACGAATACCGTGCGCCGGATTCTTCTCGATCACTCCTTCACGGATCGCGTATGTGAAGATGCCGCCGAGCAAACCGACGCCCCGCGCTCCGGTCCCAATGCCGCCGCGTACGATGGCCCTGCCTCGCCTTCTTGTCTTCACGTCGATCTTGGTCTTTCCCTCTGCAACGTCGCGAAGGAAGCGCGTGATGTCACTGGAGGTAAGGTCCTTGACTCTGCGATTCCCAAGCAATGGAATGATGTGCCGGTTGATCCGGCTCCGATCAATTGCCAATGTGGACGGCCGCTTTGGTCGGCCTTTCTTGCCGGGAATGAGGCCTCGTTCGCAATCTGCAAGATAACGCTCGCAGAGCTCTTGGATGGTCATTGACTTTGCATCGAGTCGCTTTTCCTCAGCTGGGTTATCGCCCTGGGCGACGCGCCCAAGGAGTATTCGCGCCTCGCGTCGAGCCGTCTCGGGTGTCCAGATCCCGTGTAGACCAATCGCATATCGGCGGGTGCGGCCACCCGCTCGATACTGCACAAGATAGCTGCACTTGCCGGATGGGAAGACACGAAGGCCAAAGCCAGGAAGAGCATCGTCCCAGATGAAGTACTCGACTGGCCGCACTTCAGCGGCGTCGACAACGCGCTTAGTGAGATTGACCATGCGAACAACCCAGATGATCGTTGCTTCCGCGGAAGCACCACGGAAGCAGTTGGAAGGAAATCGAGGAGTGCCTCCATCGTATGGACGACGGCGACATCGTCAACTTTTTCCTTTGTTTTCAGTGCTCTGGCGCGCTATAGCGTAAAATATCGCGGTACGGCGAAGGACGCGGTTTTTGCCTCCGAAGGCAGAGGTCGTGAGTTCGAATCTCGCCGGGTCCGCCATCTAAACATTTGAAATCAATCGCGTATTCACCCCTCGCTCTGGGCGACGCTGGCTCGTCCCACGCCCCCGTCCCACATCGCCGCGAATTGACGCACTACTCGCTTGCAGCGAGTTAAGAGTCGGAGGCCGGGCACTTCCCGCCTCTGCAGCACTCACCCCCATGCACATTCCGCACCCGCTATCGACGCATAGAAGTTGTTGCAGTCGACTAGCGCGAACAGGCGTTTCATGAGAGTGCCATCTTATTGCGCACGCTCTCCAAGCCCACTCGGCAGCGCTCGAGGAGAGCGCTCCACTCCTGGGTTTGAGATTCATCAATAATCCAAGTGAAATCCGAGTCTGCTATCAACAATTGGAAGCCCACGGTCCGGCCCTTGGGAGTATTCGGATCGCTCCCCGCGAGTTCGTCCCAGATCCCCTTCATCCAACAAGGTCTGTGGGCCATTAAGTTTCGAAGGCGTCGATAGTCGGCGAGGTCTTGCATCAGTTTGTTCGCGCTTCCGGCGACCAGGATCTCGCGGATATAAGGGCGAGCAGCTGCGATCTTGCGATCCAAGCCGGTTTTTGGGTTTCGAAGCCACTCGGCTCTCTCAGCAAGCTCGCGGCCACCTAGCTGAGGATCAAGCGTTCCAAAAGCTCCTCCCAGCACGACCGTGAAAAGCTCCTCCTCGACAATAAAGCCCGCCGCTAGGACATCGCCTCGAATTTGGTTCATCCAAGCTTTAAGCTGAGCGGGCGATGGCTTCACGGGAGTGTCATCAACCCAAACCAACTTTTCGCCAGGTGCTAATGCACACCACCCGTCCCGCAGAGGGGGCTCATCATTCGTTCTCTTGCTCCGCATCGGGGGACTATAGCTTGCGAATAATTCCGGTAACGACTCCCAAGACCTAGAACGCCATGCACTCAAGGATCTCGATGTCGGGATAGGCCGGGTTCTCTGGATGCAGCCAGACGCGGCTGCCGCGTCGGCGGAAGCGCTTCAGGGTGAA
>JAKFWB010000249.1 GCA_021732945.1 Porphyrobacter sp. | reverse complement strand
GCTGCCGTCCTTGCAGGTGTAGACGTTGGACGGCGCGATGCCCTTGAGCACCGAGCCCGAGCGTTCGCGGATCACGCCGTTGCGGTCATATTCGGGCACGAGGCCCTCCATCACCTGCAACACCGCCTCGTAAAGCGCGGAATCGACCACCTGGCCCTCACCGGTTTTTTCGCGGTGGTGGAGCGCGGCGAGCACGCCCATGCAGCCATAGGTCGCGCACAGGGTGTCGCCGATGGAAATGCCCATGCGGCTGGGCGGGCGGTCAGGTTCGCCAACGATATAGCGCCAGCCGCCCATTGCCTCGCCAATTCCGCCAAACCCGGCGCGGTCGGAATAGGGGCCGTCCTGCCCGTAACCTGACATGCGCGCGATGATCAGGCCGGGGTTGACCGCGTGAAGCTCCGCCGGGCTGAGACCCCAGCGTTCCAGCGTGCCGGGTTTGAAGTTCTCGATCAGCACATCCGCGCCCGCGACCAACCGCTTGGCGAGCGCCTGTCCCTCGGCCACGCGCAAGTTGCAGGTGACTGACCGCTTGTTGCGCGCAATCACTTCCCACTGCACCTTCTCGTCACCCTGACCCCAGTTGCGCATCGGATCGCCCGCACCCGGCGGCTCGATCTTGACCACGTCCGCGCCCATATCGCCGAGCAATTGCCCGCAGAACGGGCCGGCGAGGAGCTGGCCCATCTCGATAACCTTGATCCCCTGAAGCGCGCTCACTCGGCAGCCTCCCTGAGGACATTAAGCGCGTTCCAGACCGGCTGGATCGGGGCGGGGAGACCGGTCTCCGCCTCGCAATTGGCGCGCAGGGCGTCGATGCCGGGGCCGTAATCGAACAGCGGCAGTTCGCCGCGCGATGCGGTCATCTCCGCGCGCAGGGCTTGCGTTTCGGCGCTGTCCACTGCGCCATCGGCATCAGCCACCACACCATAAGCCCGCGCACCCTCCGCCGTAACAAGGCCCTGCCGGATTTCGAGTCCCACAAGGTCAGAATCGCGCGCCAAGGGGTCGCCCCAGCCGCCGCCGCCCCAGGTGATGAAGTGCAAGAGGTCGCCCGCCTTCACAGGGACGCTTTCGACCTTGTTGCCGACGATTTCGGTGGAGCCATCGGCGCGTTCCAGCACCTTCTTGGCCCGCGCGCCCGGGTGGCCGCCATTGACGCCCCACGGCGGCACGAACCAGCGGTCGTCGTGGATCGCGATCTCGCCATCAGCAAGAAAGCGGTAAGTCATGTGGATGCCGTTGCCGCCGCGATGCAGGCCCGCGCCGCCGCTATCGGGCGCGGTCGAATAACGCTCGATCCGTAGCGGGAAGTAGCGTTCGAGGAACTCGTTCGGCACATTGGTGAAGCCCGGCCACAGCGAGTGCCCGTCCGGCCCGTCACCCAGCGGTCGGCCCGGGATGCCGCCGAACCCGATCTGGAACAGCTGGAACCAGTCGCGCGTCCCGTCCTCGCGGCTGTCCCACCCCGAATAGAACAGGTGCGGCGAGGAGGAGAACCCGGCGGCGTTCAAGAACTCCGGCGTCTTCTGGCCGAGCAGCCCGCCCAGAATGTCGAAAATGCGGCCCAGCGCGTGGGTGCGGCCCGAGAGCGCGGCAGGGAAGTGCGGCTTCAGCAGCGAGCCTTCGGGAATGCGCACCTCGATCAGATCGTAGAACCCGTCGTTGAATAGAATCTGCGGATAGAAGACCATGATCATGTAGATGCCGAAGAACATCTTGAACATGTTTTCATTGAGGAAAAAGTTGATCGAGGCGGCCGATTGCGGGTCGGTGCCCTGGAAGTCGAGGATCACCTTGTCCCCGTCGCGCCACATGGTGCAGCGGATCTTGTAGGGGCCGTAGCCCTTGCCATCGTCGCAGATGTAATCCTCGAAGCTGACGGGCTCCTCGGCGACCGCCATCGCCAGCAGCGCCTTCATCGCGCGGTAGTTGCGCGCCAGCAGCTCCTGCGTGGCCGAGACGTAAACGTCATCGCCAAACCGTTCGGCCATCTCGACCACCCGGCGCGCGGCAACACGGCAACTTGCGATCAGCGCGTTCAAATCCGCCTGACACCAATCGGGCTTGCGGGTCTGGTGCATCACCAGCTTCATCAGGTCTTCGTTGTATTCGCCGCGCTTCCAGATCTTCACCGGCGGAATGCGCACGCCTTCTTCGAAGATCGAGGACGCGCCAATCGGCATCGACCCCGGCACGCTCCCGCCAATGTCGCTCTGATGGCCGAACATCGCGGTGTAGGCGATCAGGCGGCCATCCTTGAACACCGGCAGCATCACCAGCCAATCATTCGAGTGGCTGATCGCGCCCGCGCAGGAATAGGGATCGGACAGGAAGATCATGTCCCCATCCTCGATCGTGCCGTCAAAGCTGATCAGGAAGCCGTCGATGAAACTGCCGAACTGTCCGACGATCATCTTGCCGGCAGGATCGGCGATCAGCGGGAAGGCGTCGCCCTGTTCGCGGATGCCAGGCGACATGGCGGTGCGCACCAGCGTCGCGTCCATTTCGATCCGGGCGTTACGCAGCGCGTTCTCAATAATGTCGAGCGTCACCGGGTCAATCGCGACCTTGGCAAACGGGGTGGTGTTGGGTTCGATGATGCGAGCCGGCATGGTCTTAGCCCTTCGCCTTGAGAGTGATGAGGATGTTACCGACCGCGTCAACAACCGCGCGACAATCATGTTCGACCAGCGTGGTCGAATCCATTTCGGTGATGATCGCCGGGCCTTCGATGACGTCGCCCTGCCGCAGTCTGGCGCGGTTGTAGATCACAGCGGGCCGCTCAGCCCCGTCGATCCACACTTTGTGATCGCGGATCTTCGCAGCGGTGGGATCGCCGTCGCCGTTGGGCAGCTCGGTCGCGGGCAGGGCTGGGGCCTGCCCCTGCGCCACCGCGCGCAGATTCACGATCTCGTGCGGGGTATCCATGTTGAAGGTGAAGAGGCGCAAATGCTCTTCGTCGAAACGCGCGAGGATGCCTTCGATCCCATCCGCTTCCAGCACAGCTTGCGTGATGGTGAGCGGCACTTCGAACGCCTGTCCGGCATAGCGCACGTCGATTTCGAACAGCGAGGTGATCTGTTCCTCGGGGATGCCGTCGGCGACCAACTCGTTGCGGGTCTGCTCGGCCATGTCGTCGAGCACGTTCACAAGATCGGCGATACTGGTGTCGCGAGCAAGGCGCGAGAAACTGCGCGCGGTCTCGGTCCGCATCCGCGTGGTCGCATCGCCGAGTGCGCACAGCACGCCGGGGGAAACGGGCGAGATCGCAGGCCAGCTGCCCATCAATCGCGCCACCGCGTTAACATGCAGCGGCCCCGCGCCGCCAAAGCCCATCAGCGCAAATTCGCGCGGGTCGTAGCCCTGCTGGACCGAGATCATCCGCAGCGCGCCGAACATGTTCTCGTTGACGATATCGATGATCCCGCGCGCGGCTTCCATCAGGCTGATGCCCAATGCATCGGCGATGGTCTGCACCGCAACCTTTGCGCCTTCCCGGTCGAGCTTGAAGGCGCCGCCCAATAGGTCTTCGGGCAGGTAGCCCAGCACCACATTGGCATCGGTCACCGTGGGCAGCGTGCCGCCCTTGTTATAGGCCACCGGCCCCGGCACCGCGCCTGCGCTTTCCGGCCCGACGCGCAGCGCGCCGGTGAGCTGGGGAACGTGGGCAATCGAGCCGCCGCCCGCGCCCACGGTCTTCACATCCAGCGCCGACGCGCGCACCGACAAGTGCCCGACTTCAGTGGTGCGCTGGCGGCGCGGTTCCAATCCCTGAATCAGGGCCACATCGGTCGAAGTGCCGCCCACATCCAGTGTCAGGATATTTTCAAACCCGGCATTCTTCGCCACCCACAGCGCGCCGGTCACCCCACCGGCGGGGCCGGACATGAGGATGTTGACCGGATGTTCCTCGGCCTTCTGGCTCGACATCAGCCCGCCGTCTGATCGCAGCAGCGACAGGCGGCCCTTGAAGCCCTCCTGCTCCAACCGGCTGCGCAGGTTCGAGATATATTTGCTCACCACCGGGCGCACCGCCGCATTGGCCACGGTTGACAGCGTGCGTTCATATTCCTGCATCTCGGGCAGGACTTCGTGGCTCAATGAGACGGGAATGCCGGGCAGTTCTTCGGCAGCGATTTCGCCGATCCGCGCTTCGTGCGCGCCGTTGAGATAGGCGTTCATCAGGCTGACGGTGAGCGCTTCGATCCCGTCGCCCTTCAGCTTGCGCAACGCGCCTCGCACCGCGTCTTCAACGAGCGGGGCGACCTCGCGGCCTTGTGCGTCCATGCGGCCGGGCACTTCCACGGTGTGTTCAAGCCGCGCGAGGGGCTGCGGCTTGGGCCATACGATCCACGCCGCCAGCCCGCCGGGCACGAAGCTGCGCGCGATCTGCATGATGTCGCGGTAGCCTTGCGTTGTGACGAGGCCGACCTTCGCACCCTTGCCTTCGAGCACGGCATTGGTGGCGACCGTGGTGCCGTGGAGGAAGTACGCGATATCCGCTGCGGTGATCCCCGCATCGGCCATGATCGCTTTCACGCCATTGAGGATGCCTTCGGAGCTATCATGCGGCGTCGACGGCGTCTTGTGCCGCCAGAACGCGCCGCTCGCTTCGTCAAACAGCAGCAGGTCGGTGAAAGTCCCGCCCACATCCACACCCAACCTGTACGTCATGCCGTGTCCTTCAACTATGCTGCGCGCGCGACGGCTGAGGGCAATTCGCGCCCCAGCTCACCCGCAAACCATTTGTTCGCCGCGATTGCCGCTTCGAGATCAATGCCGCTTTCCACGCCCGAACGCGCCATCATGTAGATAAGGTCCTCAGTGGCGATATTTCCCGTCGCGCGCGGGGCAAAGGGGCAGCCGCCAAGCCCGCCGAGCGAGGCGTCGAACACCCGCACGCCCGCCTTGTAAGCCTCCCACGCATTGGCGATGCCGGTGCCCCGCGTGTTGTGGAAATGCGCGCGCATCGGGATTGCGCCGCCGAGCGTCTCGCCCAGCTTGCCGAACAATTCGCCCGCCTCGAACGGCGTGCCGACACCGATGGTATCGGCCAGCGCGATTTCCTCAGGCATCTCGATGGCGAGTTCCTCGGCAATGGCGAGCACGGTGGAATGTTTCACCTCGCCTTCGAACTGGCAGCCAAAAGCGGCGCTGATGGTGACCTGCGCGCGCATCCCTTCCGCGCGGGCGAAGCGCAGCATGGCGCGGGTTTCGGCGATCCCCTCGGCAATGGTCTGGCCCTGGTTCTTCTGGCCGAAAGTGTCGCTGGCGACGATTACGCAGCCGACCTGATCAACCCCGCGCGCACCATTCTCGCGGGTGGCGAGCGCGCGCAGCACCCCGCGTTTGTTGAGGACGAGGCCGACATAGGTGCAGGCCGGATCATCAGGCAGGCCCGCGATCACGGCTTCGGCATCGGCCATCTGCGGCACCCGCTGCGGGTGGACGAAACTCGCCACCTCCAGCCGCCGCGCGCCATAGCAGATCATGCGGTTGATAAGCGAGAGTTTTGTTGCGGTGCCAATGATGTCGGGTTCATTCTGGAGCCCGTCGCGCGGGCCGACTTCGACCAGTTCGATTGATGCGGGGCCCATGGGAATCGCCTGCCTTTGCCATTTTGTGCGCTGAGCGGATTACCTAATTTGTATACAATTGCAATCACACTCACGCGGGATCGGGTGCCTGGAATCACGCTGGCATTGCGGCGTTGTTAGGGCTTCTGCGCCTCCGCCGGGCCAACCGCGCGGGCAAATGTGTGGAACGCGCGGCGCAGATGGCTCCCCATCACAGCGCGCGCCCAATCGGCATCGCTGGCGGCAAAGGCGGCGATCAACTCGTCATGATCGCGCGCGGATTGGCGCAGGTCGTCGAGCGAATAGTTGCGCGCGGTGCGCAGCACCACCGGCGCCTCGACCAGCTTGGCCAGCATTTGCGCGAGGCGGGGCGAATCCGCCGCGTCGATGATCACGTCATGGAACGCGCGGTTGGCCTCAAGGAAGCGCGCGACATCAGGGGCGGGCTGCTCAATCGCCTCTTTCAGTGTCCGGTTGACTGTCTCCAAATCGGCAATCTGCGCTCGGGAAAGGCGCTGCGCCGCACGCTCGGCTGCATGGCATTCGAGCATCTGGCGCAGGGCAAACATTTCCTCGATATCGTCGCGGCTCCAATCGGCCACGAACAATCGCTTGGTGTCGCTGCGCACCAGCAGCAGCTCGTCCTCCAGCCGCCGCACCGCGTCGCGCACCGGGGTGCGGCTTACCCCGGCAATCTGAGCCAATTGGTCTTCGGTCAGCTGTTCATTGGGGCTGACCGCGCCGCTCACCAGATGGGCGCGGATTGTGGCATAGGCTTGTTCAGACGCGCGGCTCATGCGAGAATGGCCGGGGCTGAAAAGGAAAACCGGGGGATGATCATACGCTTCCTTGGTTGCGCCAAGTCTGCCCCACGATACGCCCTGCGGCGGCGAAGACACACCTGCGATGCCGCCATCGTCACATTTGCGCAAAATGCTTGACGAGCGCGTTTTGTATACAATAACTTTCATCTCACACGCAACAGGGGTGTGTGCTGTGAATGGCATCAGGGTGATTGTTCGAACTGCCAGCAGCCAAGCGGGGCGTGCCAGCCATGGTCGCGTGCGCCCACTTTCGCGGCTTTTCCGCCCCACCCAGATCTTACCGAACGAGGCTGTGATCCTCGCCTGACCCATCCATCTCAATTCCTTCAGGAGTGCCGTCCCATGAATGTCCGTTTGGTTCTTGCCTCTGGTGCGGCGCTTGGTGCCATTGCCGTGTCTGTGCCCGCCGCCGCGCAGGATGCGCCCGCGACGGAGCAGGCGGCTGAAGAAGAAACGGGCATTATCGTCACCGCTCGCCGCCAGTCTGAAAGCTTGGCTGATGTGCCCGCGTCGGTCACTGTGTTTGGCGCGGAAACCCTCGCCAAGACCGGCGTGCAGCGCGCGGATGATTTCATCCAGCTGACCCCGGGAGTGACCATCGTCACCGGCACAGCAGAAGCGGGCGATACCCAGATCAACATTCGCGGCATTAACGGCGCGCGCGATGCGGAAAGCTCGGTTGCGCTGGTGGTCGACGGGATCCTCAAGACCAACACCGCGCAACTGAATCAGAATCAGGGCACCTTGCGGCAGGTCGAAATCCTGAAAGGCCCGCAAGGCGCGCTCTATGGCCGCAATGCTGCGGCGGGCGCGATTGTGCTGCAAACGCTGAAGCCGGGCGACGTGCTGGAGGGCGGGGTGCTGGTGCGCGCGGCGCAGGACAATACCTACCTCGCCAACGCCTATATCGCGACCCCGATCGGCGAGACCGCCGGGCTTGTGTTGTCCGGCAATTATTCGACCACCGATGGCTTCTTCCGCAACCGCTTCCTGAATTCCAACACGGTAGATGATCAGGAAGTGTTCGGGCTGGATGCGCGGTTCGTGGCGGATATCGGGCCGAACACCGAACTCGACGTGAAGGCGCGCTATGCCGATCTACGCGGGGCATCGATCAATTTCAACGCGAGCTTCCACCTGCCCAATTTCGCCGCAGTCGATCCGGCGTTCTTCGAGGATGTGAACCGCCACCCGTTCGATTTCTATTCGAACATTCGCCCGACCAATGATCAGACCACCTTCGAGACATCGGCCAAGCTGGAGCATGATTTCGACAGCATCACGCTGACCGCATGGGTGCTTTACAGCGACGTTGATCAGTCGCTGACCGCTGATGGCACCTCAGCCGATTTTGCGCGCTTCACCTTCCCCGGCGCGACGCCCACTTCGGTGGCGGCGGCCAATAGCTGCGCGGCGACCACGGCGGCGCTCACCGGCTTTCCGCTCAACGCGCCGACCTTTCTCGGGACCAGCCCGGTCCCGTTCATCTTCAATCCGGCGAGTGGATCGACCTTCGGCACCTATAGCCCGACGACGTGTGACGGCACGCAGTTCCAGGTCCGCAATCAAGAGGATATCAGCGGCGAAATCCGCCTCGCTTCCAATGGCGATGAGGCGGTCAACTGGCAGGTCGGCGCCTATTACCTGCATATCGACCGCGAAGTCGGGGTGAGCCTTGGGGCCGATCTGGGGCAGGGGGTTACGCGCCAGCTTTACAATGCGCCGGGATCGGACAACCCGACAACCCAGCTTTACAATGATGCCTTCACCACCGATGTTTACGCGCTGTTTGCGGCGGTCGATGCCGACC
>JAKFWB010000485.1 GCA_021732945.1 Porphyrobacter sp. | reverse complement strand
CGTGATAGCGGTGCCATTGTCGATAAGGATGGAAAGCGCGCGGGCGGCAAGCTGGGCGGGCGTGCGGCGCTGCGCCGCCGCTTCGAACAGATCTGTCATGGAGGTCTCCTGGGTTCGGCTCGCCTCATCACGGACAAGCCAAACCCTCCCCTCCCCCTCCCCTTTAATGGGGTCTCGGAACCGCTGCCCAGTCTTCGTAACCTGCAGGCGGTGCCATGCGTCGGATCGTCAGCCCTTCGCGGGCGTGGGCATCGGCGGCCTTGATACTCGCTCGCCTCCCTTCGGGATCATTGTCTTCGGCAATGATCAACTCTTCGATCCCCTGAGGAAGGCGCACGAGATCAAGTCTTTCGGCCCCGAGCGAGGACCAGGTCGGGATTCCATGAAGTTCTGCAAAACGGGCGGCGGTCTCGAATCCCTCTGCAAGTGCAAGGATTTTGCCGGGGCGACGGCCCTGCCAGCTGCCGGCTTGCGGGTTTCCGATCATGAGCTTGGAGCGGTAGCCCTGCCCTTCCCGTTTGAGGTAGATCCGCTGCACCGCCGTGATTTCCCGGCCTTGGCGGACCCCGACGAGCAAGGCGGGCTCGAACACTGTGTCGGGCTTTCTGCCTCGTGGACACCGGGGATGATAACGCAGGTCTTCGTGTTGTTCGAAAATGCCGCGATATCGGCAATAGGCCTCGGCCCATGTGTTCGCGAGTTCGCGGCCTTGCGACCACAGGTTGCGCGCGATCGCGGTGGAGTCGAATGGGCGTCCGGGGCCGTCCGGGAAAACGTACGTCTTGCCCGGCACGACGAATGCGAGCTCCCGCAGCACGTCAGCCGGATCACATCCAGCAAAGCAATGGACAAGGATGTCGTGGTTGCCTTGCCTCAGCGATAAGCTGGGAGTGGCATCTGCATGGGCAGGGCATCGGCACATGGCGCTGTACCCGGACCAGCTGCCGCCAAGCGCTCCAACGATATCGACCAGTCGCTGCGAAGGGGGTTTTGCAATAAGGGGCATGGCAATTCCTTTCCAGTTCCCCCGCCCCCTCCTTCTCAACTTTACACTGCAACTTCAGCTGTCTTCAGGGTTCTGGATCGTACCTGAATCCATTTGAGACCGGCAGACGGAAATTTTTTCCCAATTGACGACCTGTTCTCGAACGCGATGATGCCCGCGGGAAGGAAGCTTGGCTATGCTTGCGAAATACACTCTCGGCACCGCTCTCGTGTTGACCATGCACGGCCCGCTACTGGCTCAGCAGGTCGAACTCATGCAATTCGGTGGCCCGGCTGATGATTTTGTCATCCACGTGGGTTCGCCTACCCATGCGGAGGACGCGGCCGTCGGCGATGACACGGGCCATCTGTCTGCGACACTTGCCACTGACTTTGCGATGATCGGCGCGCCGGAGCCGTCGCACATGGCGCCGCTCCCGGCTTCCATCGATGTCCCCGAATGGATTCGAACAGGTGTCCGATCATCAGCCTTGGGATCAGGACAGGTTTTTCCTTCTGCCATTCCGGGCGGCTGCGGTTCGGTGCAATATCTGCCGCGGGCCGACCTTCCCGCATCGACTGAGCTGCGCCGTGCCAAGCTGTTTCCGCTTATTGCAGCTGTTGCCTGTGAACAGCGGATCCCGGTCGGCCTGTTTGACGCGCTGATCGCGCAAGAAAGCCGTTACCAGCAAAACGCTTTATCTCCCAAAGGTGCGATAGGCCTTGCACAGCTTATGCCTGGGACCGCCGATTACCTTGGTGTCTCCAATCCATGGGACATTACAGAGAACCTTCGGGGTGGCGCGCGATATCTTCGAGAACAGATTGAGGAATTCGGACGCTATGATCTTGCTCTGGCCGCTTACAATGCAGGCCCTGGCCGGGTGCGAGCCCATCGCCGAATTCCGCGCATCCGCGAAACGCTCGAATACGTTCGGGTCATTTCTGCAGCCTGGGCCTCACATGAAAGGCAGTCGAGCTACGCGCTGCCGCGAGCCCATACTCGGGTCGCAATGATCCCTCGGAGAACTGCTAGTGTTTCGAGCTATACGTCAACGAGCGTTGCAAAATCGAGATGATGGGCGAACATCAGTGCGATGGCTAGGATGACCGGAGCACCCGTCAGGTAGTTGACCTGCCAGCGCCACCAGAGCTTCGGAGCCGCAAGGACCCTCCCCCGCCAGTTCGACAAATCGATGATGAGTGATCCGCCCCGAAGGTCGTATGCGGTCTTCATCACGGCCAGAATTGCGCAAAGCGCAACCATAACGCCGACAGCCGCGTACAGCGAGATCCATGCGTTGAGGGTGGCTTCAGGCATTGCGGTCGATTCCATTGCTTTCTGCGAATGGTAACATGCAATCGTTAAAATTTGTTCCGAAATGGGATCGAGGGCCACGGCCGAAGGCTGGCGGGCGCGTCGATTTCCACTCCACGGATGGGCTTTAGCTCTTCCTGTTCAGCTGATAACTCTTAACAGATAAGCCTTGGCAGCTTCATATCTGGTATCTCTTACCCGTTAAGCGATAACCGGTATCAGATAACCCATAACTGCCTATCGGCGGCGGCCATCCACCTCGATCGCTTCTGGTACGTCGATCCCGCCTGCTCGCAGACAATGAAACAGCAGTTCCTTTTGGGTGATCCCACGCCGCTGGGCCTCTTCTACGAACATGTCTTTGATCGGCCGCGGGACGTTCGTGAATGAGAACTGCACCCGTTCGGCATACTTCAGGCCGTCTTTCTTGGATCGGCTGACGCTAGGAAGGCCCTTGGTGAGCGTGTCGAGTGAGGTGCCGATATCTCCGGCAATTTCGTCGTCGAGTTTAACCTCAAGCTTTGCCATGTGCGTCCTCCTTGAGCTTGATCAATCCAGAAGTGAGCAATTCATCCAGTATTGCTTCGGCGGCGACCTTCGCGCGCCCTGTCGGCGCTGTTCCAGTCGACGTCATTTCCTTGAATCCGGTGCGGTGCCCGCACATTGCCTGAAGCCTCGGTAAGCCTTGGTTATCGATCGCGTCGACCACCGATTGCGTAATGTTGGTGTGGGGGTCTATGTCCATCATGATGACGGTCGATGCGATGCTTCGTCCCATCGTGTCAGCAACGCTCGTCACATGCGAGTGTGTCCTCACTGCGCCTTTCGCATCCGCCTCGTTGGCTTTCGAAGGGATAAGGACAAGGTCGGCCGCCGCGATCGCGTGCATGGCCATCGCCGACTTGAAGCCGGCGGTATCGATGAAGATAATATCAAACGCTGGCTCCGATTTTTTCAGGAACCGCACGGTTGGAATGAGCTTCTCATCGTTCTCTTCATAGAGATAATCGATTGCAAGCTTGTCCTTTGCAGCCCAGGACTCGAGGTGTCGCTGTGGATCAGTATCGATCACGGCCACACGGTGCCCGCGTTCTGAAAGCAGCGACGCGAGTGATGCCAGAAGAGTGGTTTTGCCCGCTCCACCTTTCTCTTGGACGACGCTGGCGACGAATGTCATTCGATGTCTCCTTCGTCCCTTGGGACGTGTTATCAGATAACAGATATGTGTTAGCGTGTAGCTGTTATTGGGTATGGGTTATCAACTACCACTTATGGGATAACAGTCAAGAGTTACGGGAAACGACTGCGGCCTACCGCCGATCGATCTCGCATTCAGGGCGTGCTCTGCGAAGTGGTTGCTTCCGGGGCAGGGCGCCCGGCCGGCCTGACGGATCTATGTGCGATGCCCCAATTCTGTCCGGATTCCCCAAATGGTCCTGTCGAGATTGAGCGCGTTGACCTGAGCCTTGCGAAGCATCCCGTTGAAATAGGCCCCCGGATCTCGGTCGATATATCCTTTCACTGCGCGCCAGTTGACGATGTGCAGAGCCCAGAGCATCTGCTCGATTCCCAGCGTCTCAAAGCCCTTTGTCATCAGCCTTGGATTGATCATCAAGGCTCGGCCTATGTCGCAGGCGGCTATGACCCAGTCCTGGTGATCGTCGGTCGCAGGAATGTACTTTCGCCCGGTGTCGAAGAGCACGTACGCCTCCCGGCGTGTCAGCCCGCATGACATCTGGTCGCCTCGAGCAACCGTTGCTCGGCGCTTCCATTCAGGTCCGGTCCCAGAGGGGAGGGGAGGGACCTCGTCGCTACCACTCCCCCGCAAAGCAGATACTTTCACAGAAGAAGGTTTTATCGCTGTATGGTGTTGTCGCGAATCTGCGCGCGTCTCGTCGCTATTTTTTTTGATATCGCCATCGTCTTCGAGCGCGCTTTTCATCCGTTCGAGAAGGTTTGCTTTGAACGTGGTGGCTGACCGTAGTATTTCCGACATGCTGTCGATGTTCTTCGCGCCGTATGCGTCCTTGAGTTTCCGCCGCAACGAATCCAGCGTGGGGATCGCGTTCGTATCGCCCAGCTCGGCAGCGAGCGCGCTGCACTCAGCCAGGATCTGTTTGGTCTCGAAGCGGGTGGCTGACAGCATAAGGGACGCCTGCTCTAGTGTTCTTGCCGATCGTTCCAGTTCTTCGAGCATGGCGACCGCTGGCCTCAGGCTGTAGCCTCTGCCGTCGCGATTGCCGCGATGGGTTTTATGGCAGGAGCGGCGGTGGTTCGTCGTGGGATTGCGTGCCTCGATCATTCCGGCCTTCCTCAGCTCGCGAAAAATCGTGGTCATCGTTGCCGGCTCAACACCAAGCCGGTCTCCGTAGTATTGGTTCGGTGCCGACATTATTCCGCCGTCATGCGCAAGGTCAGAATCAGCAATTGTCAGAGCGAGGTCTACAAGCTGGCCGACGCGTGTACGCGTTAGACCGATCCGGGCGGGATCAATGAGCCTGATCGTCGTCAGTGCTCGAATAAGCCTCTGTTTCAGCTCTTTTGAATTCGCATATGCTGGCCACAGGTTCGCTGGCGATGCGAGCTCTTTTTTGATCTTGTCGATCAGGTGACCAATCGGCGAGGTTTCACTGCGGCGCTCGCGCCCGTCGCCTGCGCCATGATCGTTAAAGGCAATACTCATCTCTTCGCTCCCTCTGATTTGAGGTGCGGTGCAGACACAATCCATCCTCGCGGGAATCGCGAAAAATGCTTGCAAGTTGTCAGGAGGCGAATAGGATGGCGTTGTCTGAAGCCGTGCTGCGGCACGCATCCTATCCACTACCTTCGAAAGGCCCGGGCATTGCCCGGGTTTTTCATTTCTGCTCCGCAATCCTCCTGCGTTGTGCATCTCGCGATGCGGTTGCTCTGGTGGCGCATCAGCCGCGCGTCATCGCGCGCGAAAGCGCTTGCCAGAATGTCGGTCTGTCGCTAGGAGGGTAATCGACATTGCCCATCCAGCAACAGGATATGCAAAAGGGGTTCCGTTGGCGCGGAACCCCTTTTTCGTTACAGCAGCATAAGCTGTTCCTTTGAGGCGCTAGGTCTTGTGCTTGTCAGGGTATCCTGGAGCAGCGCCATGATGACCGCATCGCGTGATGCGATTTGGTCGTTCTTCATGGAATCGATCTTTTCGATCATATCCGATGGCAGCCAAAGTTCGAGTGGCTTGAAACCTTCTGCTCTGCGGCGTTGGCGTTGCAGTCGTTTTTGCTGAGCATCCATGCTGGCCTCTGTTCTGTTCCACCCTGAGTCGGCGAGACTAGTCTCACGGCTTTCCTAGGATTTTCAGAACTATGATGTCAAGCCGGGTTCCCACATGATCTTTCAGTGGGTTGGCGGTGGTCTGCTTTCAGGCAGCCGCTGGCCTCGCTGAGGAGTTGCTGTCTTGCTCTGCCTTCTGAACGAGGCTGGTAATTGCAGGCATTAAAGTGGAAATACGGCCAGTGACGTCAATTCCTGCCTGGGCGGCTACTATGGCGATAGTGTGCTCGGAAAACGCCGCGATCATCGCTTTCTGCTCAGGTGATATGTCGTCACCGATCAAGGATAGCATTTGCTTCACGAAACACGTCGATGCATGGCAGAGCTGTTTGAATGTTGGGTCGAAATAGAGCATTCCGTCTTTCGCTATCTCGACCGCGATGAAGAGTCTAACACGATCCAGCTCGAACAAATCGATCAGGCGGTGCTGGAGATCGGCGCAAAGACTGATTCGCCCGTTTTTCACCTTGCTGATTAGGCTGTCCCCCCGACCCGTTGCGGCTGCGACGGCGAGGTTGGTCATCCCGTTTCGCCTCCATGCTTCGCATATGACTAGCCGGTATTCTTGCTTACGTGCGTTTCGCAGCTCTTCCTGATTGCATAAGTCCATGAGATACGACCCTCCGGCCCCTTGATAACTTATGACCCCATCATTTTGTCAAGAGTTAATGCTACCTTCAGGATCGTGAAGATTGACAAAATTGCACGCTCCTATCTCTGCTGCGCAACATTTGATAAGGATCGGACTTGGCTAGGAAATTATTTCCTCCCAATTGGAAAAAAGTTCCGCGAAGCCGGAAAAAATTTCCCGCTGATGGCAAAAAAACTGCTCCGGCGAGGAGATAAAATCCTGTCGTTGGCAATATATTTCCTGCTTCTAGGAAGTAAACTGACAACTTGCGACGAACGGAGTGCCAAAAGAACCTTAACGCTTGAAGCATAGGATAGTTTCCAGTTTCTTAATGGCGTCTCGTAATTCTGCGGGATGTCGAAAAAGGGGAACTGCAATGAATGCACTCTCGATGAAGCAGGGTCTGTCGCTGAACACGATCCTGATGGCGCTGGCGGTGTTCGCCATCGTCAGCCTCCTGACGATCGGTGCGGCCTATGCCGGTACCGACAACACCTTCAACACCGCGCTCACGACCTTCACGAACTTCCTCGAAGGTTCGGGCGGTCGGATCATCACCGTCATGAGCCTTGCCGGCGGCCTGGTGGCGCTCGGTTCGGGTCGCTTCAGCCTCGCCCAAGTCGCCGTTCCGGTCGCCGTCGGCGTCGGCGCCGGCACCGGTGTGCCGATCGTCACCTCGACCGTCACCGCGACGATCTGAGGCGGGGTGCAACCAAGGGGAGGGTGGCAAGCAAATGGATCGGTACAGCATTCCTTCGCATCTCGACGATCCTGAACTCATCGGGTTCTGGACGCTGGATGAATTCCTTGCGATGGCGGTTCCGTTCATCTGGGGCATTCTGACACAGCACGTCGTGATCGGATTGGTGCTGGCGGTGCTTGGATGGTGGGGCTTTCGCAAGCTCAAAGCCGGTCGGGCCACATCGTGGGTATTCCACATGGCCTACTGGTACCTGCCGTCAAGCTTCACCGGTCTGAAGGCGACACCGCCCTCCCATCTTCGCATGATGGTGGGCTGACATGGATCATTCCTACGGACTGGCGCAATCGCAGCGGGTGCTCAAGCAGCGCAACATGCTGGGTGTCACCGCACTGACGCTGGCAGGCCTGCTTGTCCTGCTCCTGATCTTTGGGTTCACGCGCGACCGCGAAATTGTTCTTCAACCTGTTCTGCGCAGCCCGCTGACCATATCGTCGAGCGGCGTCTCGGAAGATTATCTCGAGATGGTGACGCGCGATACCGCGCTTCTTGCGCTCAACCGCAGCCCTGAGAACCTCAACTACTGGATGGAATCGATCCTCGAGATCGCCGCGCCCGAGGCCCACGGGGCACTGAAGCGTGACCTCATGAAGGTCATCAAGGAGCAGGGCAATTCGAGCATCAGCCAGTACTTCACGATCGGTGCGATCCGCGTCGATCCCGACACCCTGACGTCTGAGGTCTCTGGGACGCTTCACACAGTTGTCGGCTCCAAAGCCGTCACAGCCGAGCACAAGCGCTTTCGCTTCACTTGGAAGTATAGCGGGTTGTCTCTGCAGCTCATTGGCTTCGGCATGATCTCTAAGGTCGAAGGTCAGGAACAAGGGGAAGAGGCATGATCACGCCATATGCAATCGGCCTGTTTGCAAGCGGGACGGCACTTGCTGCCCGTCCGCTCTGCCTCAGCAGCCGAACGATTGGCGCAGGGCTTCTGGTCGCCGCGGCATTGCTAATGGCCTCACCAGCTCTCGCAGACGAGACGCTGCTCGCGACCGATAACAGCGAGGTCGCTTGCACCATATCCAAGTCTGGCCTGACGCGGGTCAGTCTGAAGGACGATCGCTTCGCCAGTGTGTCGAAGTTAACCACCGGCAACGAGACCGATGACTTCACCGTCGTGAACGAACCGACGCGCGGCGACATCTACATCTCCGTGCCCGAAGGCTTCGCGAAGGACGAGGTTTCGTTCTTCGGCACGACAGCCAAGGGCTTCGTCTACAAATTCGCTTGCCGCCTCGAGGGCTAGCGCGCCCATCAGGTTTTCGTCGAGAACCGCGATATCCTC
>JAKFWB010000317.1 GCA_021732945.1 Porphyrobacter sp. | reverse complement strand
TCCTCAACGCCGATCTGACCGCCGATCCGCAATATAATATCCGGCTGGGCGATGCGCATTTTGCGCGGCGGGGACCGGGTCAACGATGCCCGGAATGGTCATGAGTGCAGTATCGGCCATGAGAGCTCGGCATATAGTGAGACTTGAGAGTTTTGACTATCCCCCGTCCCGTGCCTGACCCGGGGCCCCGCTTCCTGCCGCAAAGTGAGCTGGGCCCCGGGTCTAGCCCGGGGCAGGGAAAAGCGGAACCTATCGCTTGGCACATCCCACGGTCGCCGCGTCGATGGCGGTGGCGGCTCCGGCAAGGCTGTAGCGATCAGTGAGCCCCCCGCCCGATACGCTCATCCGGCTCGCCGAGCGCATTGCCGCGACAATCGCCGCGTCCTGCCGCACATCGGTGGCCCAGGCATTGCGGCCCTTGGCGACCAGAGTGAAGCGTGTGTCGCCGACCACCAGCCGCACCGCCGCCTTGTCTGCAACGGCCCGCGACAGCACGAGGTGGAGCGCGCCGCGCACCTTGCGCTCCGGCCAGTTCGATACCGTGGCGTAGGCGGGCGCGGGCACCTTCCCTTGCGCCTTGGCGATAGCATAGCAGCGCAGCGGCTTGGCATCCTTGAACGCCGCCCAGCCATCATAAACGCCAAGGCTTTCGCGCGCAGCCAGTGGGGCGGCGAGGAGCAGTGCGATAAGGGCGAGCAACCTAATCATAGGTGATCGCCAGCACTTCCCATTCGCGGGTTCCGGACGGCAGAGTGACCACCCGCGCATCGCCTACGCTCGCCCCGCGCAGCGCGCGCGCCATGGGAGAATTCCAGCCGATCCGGCCTGCGCTGGCGTCCTGTTCGTCATCGCCCACCAACGCCACGGTCTGGCTGTTGTCGTCCTCATCCGCAATGGTGACCGCCGCGCCGAAAAACACCCGGCTGCGGTCAACCTGCGCGGCGGGATCGACCACGCGCAGCGCCTTCATTCGCTTGATCAGATGGGTCAGCTCGCGGTCGATCTCGCGCATCTTCTTGCGGCCATAAAGGTAATCGCCGTTCTCGCTCCGATCACCATTGCCCGCCGCCCAGCTGACGATCTCGACAATCGCTGGCCGTTCGGTGCCGAGCAGGTGATCATAGCGCGACTTCAAGGCCGCCATGCCCGCTGGCGTGATCGGTTGCCCCTGCGGTTTCACCGGGGTGTCAGCGCAGAAAGGTGTCGACCGGGCGCGGCAGGCCAGCCTCTTGCGGATACATATGCGAATAAGTCACCGCATTGCCGATCACCCGCATGATGTAATAGCGGGTTTCGAAATTGCCTGGAATCTTCTCGACCCAGGTGACCCAGTCGATCTCGCCCCGGCGCGGATCGCCGTTCAGCTTCAGCCATTCGCGCACCCGGCCCGGACCCGCATTATAGGACGCAATCGCCAGCGGATAGCTGCCGCCGTAAAGATCCATCCGCCGCGCAAAATGCGCATCGCCCAGCCGGATATTATATTGCGGATCGGCGGTCAGATCGGCGTTGAGGAATTGCACGCCCAGAATACCGGCTTCCTCGCGCGCGGTGCTCGGCAGCAATTGCATTATGCCGACCGCGTTGGCGTGGCTGCGGCGGGTGCGATCAAATTCACTTTCCTGCCGGGCGATGGCGTGGACCATCGTCCAATCACTGACGATAGGCGGGGTTGCAACAATGGGAAAACCGATGCGTTCGAATCCGGCAAGGCCGTTTTCGCCCGCCTTGAAGCCGAGCACCACGGCCATCTCATCCAGCCCGGTCTCGCGCGCCAACATCCCTGCCATCAGCATCTCTTCCGGGGTATCGGCTTCATCGCCGAGCGCCTCGAAGAACTTGCGTTCGGTGCGCCAATCGCGACGATTCGCCGCCAGAGCGCGGATTGCCCTGACCAGCGGGCGCGCTTCGAATTCGGCGCGGGTGGCCGCGTCCATCGCGAGCTGCGGCAGCGGGGCGAAAGCAGGCATCGGGCGACCCTGTTCCGACAGGGCAAGCTGGCCATAGTAATAATCCGGCCAGCGCGCCGCCATTTCGAAGTAGCGCGCAGCTTCGGCCTGATTGCCCGCTTGCCGCGCGGCACGGCCCGCCCAAAAATAGCCCTTGGCCTTGGTCAACGGGGTCTTGGCCGCATCGCCATAGCGCTGGAACAGCGGGGCGGCGGCGTTGCCATCGCCCAGATCCCACAGTGCCTTGGTGCCGCCCAGCCACATCAGATCGGTGTAGCGATCGCGCAGCGTGAAGCTTAGCGATGACAGGTCAGTGCCGGGCGCAAACAGATCATCGGTGCGGCTGGCCACGCGCACCGCATCGCGCGCGCCGCTGGCCTTGGCGAGGGCGAGCAAATCGCCGACGAAGGTTTCCGGATCGCGCGCCGGGCGGTTGAAATCGAGGCGATTGGTAAAGACGCGCACCGCCTCGACGCTCTGCCCGGTGGCGCGCAGATGCTTGACGAGATTGAAGACAAAGCCCGGATCGCTCTCCGCCCCGCCGGGAACGGGCACGCCTGCGCTTTCGGGCCGCGCGCCGCGCAGCAGCGACAGGCGGGCGAGTGCGAGAGGGCGGTCACCCTCGGGCAGGTTCACCACCTGCCGCGATGCCGCATCGGCCTTGCCCTGCCACAACAGCGAATCCATCCGCGCGGCGTGATCTTCGGGCGTGAACTGCGCGCCATAGAGGCCGGACAGGTATAGTTCGACCGGATCGGCCATCGTGCCGCCGCGCCATGCCTTGCGCGCGAGGTCCAGCGCCTCGGGCCGCTGCATCGCGGCCAGCGCCAGCGCATAGCGCGCACGGCCCGGATTGGTCAGCGGGGGGTGGGCATCGAAATAGCGCAGCACATCGCCCTGCGGCGGGGCTTCGTTTTCCAGCGCAGCTTCGGCACGAAGGCGCAGAATCTCGATCCGGGGATAATCGGGATAGGCCAGCACAAACCCGGCATAATCGCCAAAACTGTGCTGGGTGCTGGCCTGAAGCACCTCCCACCGCGCAATCGCGGCGCTAGTGGCAGATGGCTGGCGCGCGACGAGATTGTCACCGCTGGGCGCGCCAAACCCCTGCGCTGCAATCGGAGCAGAGGTCACGATCGCCCCTGCAAGCCCAATCGCTGCGAGAATCCGTGCGGGAATCAGTGATTTGCGGTCCATGCTGGACATTGTGCCAATCGGCTCCTTATCAGGCGCTTAACGAAGAGGAATATGGTGGGTCGCGCCGCTTTATTCCGCAATCTAACGAAGAAGGCAGGGCAAAGGCAATGTTCAGCGGTTCGATACCCGCTCTGGTGACTCCTTTTCGCGGCGGAACGTTTGATGAAGCGGCGTTCCGGCGGCTGGTCGACTGGCAGATCGAGAACGGCAGCGCCGCTCTGGTGCCGTGTGGGACGACGGGGGAAGCCTCGACCCTCTCGAACGCCGAGCATCACCGAGTGATCGAGGTGTGTATCGAGCAGGCGGCGGGCCGTGTGCCGGTGATTGCGGGGTGCGGATCGAACGACACCCGCAACGCGCAGCTGCACATGACCTTCGCCAAGAAGGCGGGCGCGGCGGCGGGCCTCTGCGTCGCCCCTTACTACAACCGCCCGAGCCAGCGCGGGCTGGTGGCGCATTTCAGCTATCTCGCCGAGAACTGCGAGCTGCCGATTGTGCTCTACAATGTGCCCGCGCGCACGGTGACCGACCTGCTGGATGAAACTGTGGTTGAGCTGGTGCGCAAGTATCCCGACCGGATCATCGCCATCAAGGACGCGAGCGGCGATCTCAGCCGCGTTGCCGATCACCGCATGGGCATCGGGCGCGAGTTCTGTCAGCTTTCGGGCAATGACGAACTGTGGCTACCCCACGCGGCGGCGGGCGGGCGCGGGTGCATCTCGGTCACCGCCAACGTCGCACCTGCGCTCTGCGCCGAATTCCATGAGGCCATCGCCGCGAACGAATTGAAGCTGGCCCGGCAGTTGAATGACCGGCTGTTCCCGCTGCACTACGCGATGTTCTCCGACGCAAGCCCTGCGCCGGTGAAATATGCGCTGAGCCGGGTGCATGGTTGGATCGAGCCCGAAGTGCGGCTGCCGCTGGTGGAGGCCTCGGACGAAGCGAAGCGCGCGGTGGATGAGGCGCTGGTGCTGGCTGGGGTGCTGCCGGCTTAAACCACCTCATCCTCATCCAGCAGGCGCTGGGCTGACCCTTCGGGTTCGCTTGCCAGAATGGCCTCGGTGATCGAATCGATCTGCGCGCCGACCCGTTCGGGGTGGTCGATGGCCGCGATGTGGAACAGCGCGTCGCCCTGATGCACCACGGGCAGGGTGGCGTGGCCGATGATGATGCCATCGACCGGGCTCACCATCTCTGCCGCATCCTCGCCGAACAGGCCCGACACCCGTGCGAGCACATCGCCCTTGCGCACCGGATCGCCGGATTCGCGCACTGCATGCACCACGCCCCCGCGCGGGGCGCGCACCCAGACCGAGCGGTTGGCGCGCGCCGGGATGCCCACCGCGCTCAGCCCGTCATCCGCCTCGATCATGCCAAGATGGGCGAGCACGCGCTCCACCCCTTCGACCCCGGTCTCGATCGACAGCCGGTCAAACCGCAGCGCCTCCCCCGCTTCCAGCAGCAGCATGTCGACCCCTTGCTTCTGGGCGAGGTCGCGCAGGGATCCATCGCGCAGTGGGCTTTCGATGATCACCGGCGCGCCGAACGCCATCGCCAGTTCCACCAGCCTTGTGTTGCCCGCCGCGATGCGGATTTGCGGCAGGTTGTAACGGTGGATCGCGGCAGAGTGGATATCGATCCCCAGCTGGCACCGCCCGACCACCTCGCGGTAGAACACATGCGCGAGCTGCCCGGCGAGCGATCCGCCCGCGCTGCCCGGAAAGCTGCGGTTCAAGTCGCGCCGATCTGGTAGATAGCGCGAATGGGTGATGAAGCCGAAGATATTGGCCACCGGCACCAGCAGCACCGTGCCGCTGAGCGCTGCGGGATCGAGCGCCTGCGCCAATCGCTGGATCACCGCCGTGCCGACAATCTCGTCCCCGTGGATCGCCGCGCTGACGAACACTGCCGGGCCGGCGCGCGCGCCGTGCAGCACCCGGACATCCAGCGAAGATGACGTGCCGGTTGCCATGGTAGTGATCGGAAAAGCGACATCGCAGGCGGTCCCGTGGGCGATCTCTACCCCGGCGATGCTGAAAGGATCAGGAATTTCCATGCGGGCGCGTTCCCCTTCGTGCTACGCGTTCAGCCTTCAGACCTACCCTGCCAGCCGCCAAAGCGCAAAGCCCCTCGCTTTTTGGAGCATGCGCGCCTACATCGCCGCTCCTTATGGCGCGCCCAAAACCCGTTACCTTCGACAAGCTCAAGATCGTCGCCGAAAACCGCCGCGCGCGGTTCGATTACTATATCGAGGATACCTTCGAGGCGGCCATCGCCTTGCAGGGCACTGAGGTGAAGGCCTTGCGCGCGGGCGAAGCAAGCATCGCCGAAAGCTATGCCGAGGTGAAGGACGGTCAGGTGTGGCTGATTAATGCCAACATCCCCGAATACAGCCACGGCAACCGCCTGAACCACGAACCGCGCCGCCCGCGCAAGCTGCTGCTGCACGAACGCGAGATCGAAAAGTTTGTCGGCGCGGTGGAGCGCAAGGGAATGACGCTGATCCCGTTGATGGTCTATTTCAACAGCACCGGACGGGCCAAGGTCGAACTGGCTCTGGCCAAGGGCAAGCAGAACCACGACAAGCGCGCCACGACCAAGGAACGCGACTGGAAGCGGGACAAGGCGCGGCTGATGCGCGAAAAGGGCTGAAGGACGGGCGAGGCAAATATTTCCGCTTACCCATGGCTTCACGCACTGGTCACAAACGCGGTGTTACCCATATACGGATGATGTACGCGATGCCTTATCCTTCCCCACTGCGATTGATGGCCGAAGCCCACGGGCGCTCGGAAGCGCGCCGCGTATGACCACGCCGCCGCCCGACAAGTCCAGCATCTCCTTCCGCTCCAAGACCTGGGCGATGGACGTGATCCGCAAGAACACGCCCACGCGTGAGGAAATGGCGCAGAACAAGTATCTTGCCCCGATTGCACACCGGTTCCTGTCGCCCGAATTGTGGCGCTTTACCCGCCGCTCGGTGCCGCGCGGGGTCGCGCTGGGGCTGTTTGCGGCTTTCATCATCCCGGTGGGGCAGATTTTCTTATCCGCCTTCCTCGCCCTGCCAACGCGCGCCAATGTGCCGCTGGCGGCGTTGATTACCTTTGTCACCAACCCCTTCACGTTGCCCTTCTGGCTGGTGGTGGCCAATCGCATCGGTGAATTTCTGCTGCGGTTCAATGTGTATGGCGTGACGCTCCCCGCTGCATCGGCTGATGGCAGCTCGTGGGTTATTCTGACCATGATCTACGAAATGGGACTGGCCACGATTCTGGGCGGTGCAGTGCTGGCGTTTGTTTCGCCGGTGCTCGGCTGGTTGATCTCCGTCTGGGTCTGGCGCGCTATCGTGTACCGTAAACGCGCCAAACGGTTGAAGATGATGGAAGCGCGGCTCGACCGGCGGCTCGGCGCGCAGTAGGACAGGCGAACAGGTCAGCCGCGCGCACCGCGCAGGCGAAGGGCCGCGTGAATTACAGGAGCCTGCTGCTTGTCCCGCCCCACCGGCACCCGGTCTGACCGTATCATTCCATCCGTTGCTACGCCGGTTGAGGCGAACGCCAACGCCAACACCAAGCTGGGCTCGGCGATGCTGCTGCCGGGCCTTGCCGCAGCGCTGGTGCTGAGCGCGCTGGTGCTGTTTTTCGCCACCCAAAGCTGGCTGGTGGCGCTCGCTTTTGTGCTTGGGGCTGGCGTGCTGCTGGGCGGCGTGGTGGCGATTGACCGGGTGCGCGTTGAGCCGCTGGCCGATAGCGTCATTGCCCCCGATTGGACCGTCACGGTCGCCGCGATCGAGCGAACGGGGGAGGCGATTGCGATCACCGACCGTGCCAATCGCATGGTTTGCGCCAACAGCCTGTTCCTCGACAGCTTTGGCGTCGGCGCCGCGCCCCCGGCTTTGCCGTTTGAACGCGAGGCGCTGGAAGCAGTGACTGCGCTGGCCCGTAGCGCTTGGCGCGAAGGTTCCGCCACGCTTGATCTGGTTGAAGCGCCCGATGAAAGCCAGTGGCACATCAGCGCTCAGCGTGCCGGGCGGGGCGAGGATCACCTGATCTGGCGGCTGCGCCCGATCGCCCGGGTGCGCGGGGCTGATCTTGGCGCGCTCGATCTGGCTGGCCCATTCGGCAAGATGCTGAGCCGTGCGGGGATCGAAACTGCGATCACCACGGCTGATGGTGTGATCCGCGCCGTCAGCGCAGGCTTTGCCGAGCGCGCGGCGGGCGATGAACGCGCTACCTTGATGGGGCAGGATTTCGTGAGCTTTCTGCGGTCTGATGAGCGGGACCGGATCTTCTTCGCCCGCGAAGGGCGCGGGGGCACGCCTCAGACGCTGGTGGATATTCCGCTGGTTGATCCGGACTTGCAGAGCACGCCCGCCGGGCCGGATGAGGCGACATCGCTGATGCTGCTGATCGATAGCGGCGTGGGCATCGGCGGCGGCTGGGACGGGGCATCGCAGGCGGGCGTGGCGCAGCTCTACGCGCTGCTGGCGCAATTGCCGCTGGGTCTGGCGATGACCGACCGGGACGGGCGCTTCCTGTTCGGCAATGACGCCTTTCTGCGATCGGTCGGACGCGAGGGGCGGGGGCTGCCTGCCTTCCCCACCGATCTCGTCACCCGCGAGGACAAGGCTGCCCTGTCCGACGCGGTGCGGCGCCATGGGCGAGGGCCATCGACCAGCGGCGATGTGGCGGTGCGGCTGGTCAACAGCCCCGAAGAGCCTGCGTCGCTCGGCCTTGCCGGGGTGCGCGGGCTGGGCGAGGCGGCAGTCTTGCTGAGCCTGGCCGATAGCAGTCAGGAAAATCAGCTCAGGCGACAGGTGGCGCAGGCCACCAAGATGCAGGCTGTCGGGCAGCTGGCAGGCGGGGTCGCGCATGATTTCAACAATGTGCTGACCGCGATCATCGGCACCTGCGATCTGATGTTGCTGCGGCATATCCCGGGCGACAGCGATTATGACGACATCCAGCAGATCCGCGCCAATTCCAACCGCGCCGCCGCGCTGACGCGGCAATTGCTCGCCTTCTCACGCCAGCAGACGCTGCGGCCGGAGATCATCCAGCTGCCCGACGTCGTCAGCGAGGTCAGCCCGCTGATCAAGCGGCTGCTGGGTGAAAAGATCACCTATTACGTCCAGCATGATCGGGGCCTCGGCCCGGTGC
>JAKFWB010000586.1 GCA_021732945.1 Porphyrobacter sp. | reverse complement strand
TCCGCGATGGCGGCGTGCCGGGCGTGGTGGTGCGGCTGGGCAAGGCCTTTGCGGGCTGCGCGGTGACGGGCGACAATGAACTGACCTGCGGCGGCGGGGCGAGCGGGATTCTTGTGGCCTCCACAGCGCGCGATAATGGCATTGCGGGGCTGGAATTCTTGCGCGGCATCCCCGGCACGGTCGGCGGCTTCGTGCGGATGAACGGCGGGGCTTACGGGCGCGAGGTCGCAGATATTCTGGTGACCTGCGACGTCCTGCTGCCCGAAGGCGAGATGGTGACGCTGCACGTTGACGACATTGGCTACACCTACCGCCACTCGGCCCTGCCTGACGGAGCGATTGTGGTGTCGGCGAAGTTGCGCGGCACGCCGGGCGATCCTGCCGCCATTGGCGCGGAAATGGACCGCATCGCTGCCGCGCGCGAGGCATCGCAGCCACTGCGCACCAAGACCGGCGGTTCGACCTTCAAGAACCCGGTTGGCCACAAGGCATGGGAACTGGTCGATGCCGCCGGATGCCGGGGACTGACCTTGGGCGGCGCACAAGTGAGCGAAAAGCACACCAATTTCCTGATCAACACCGGCACCGCCACCAGCGCCGACATCGAAGGGCTGGGCGAGTTGGTGCGCGAAAAGGTCTACGCCAATTCGGGCGTCAGCCTCGAATGGGAAATTCAGAGAGTGGGGCGGCCGTGAGCGATCAAGCGTCACTTGATCCAGCTGAGCAGAAATGCCTCGACGATATCGCCGAGCATGGTTGCCATATCATAAAGGTCTTCGACAACGAAGGCGATGTGCCGGATTTTGCCTATTCTGTTGGTTTGCCAGTGAGTGTGGAGCAGCCGGAAGTGCTTGTTTCTGGCCTTCGGCTTGAGCTGATGCATTCCATGATCAACGGTATTTACCGGCAGTGCGCGGAGGGCCTTCAGTTAGCTGATGGGCTAAGAATTCAGGGTTTGATCGAAGGCCATGATTGCATCGCGCGACGTTGTATCGGTCTGAATGCGATCAAAGAACATCTCGGTTGGGCATTGTGGTATCATCGTTCGCAGCGCGGTCAGGAAGTGGAAGAGTTTTACCAGATAGTATGGCCCGGTGCTGTTGACGGTCTGTTTCCATGGGATGACGGCGCTTCGGGGGATGTGATCGCCGCGCAGCCAGCGCTTTATAGGGACGCAGCATGACCGGCCTCGGCAAACTCCACGTCGCGGTCCTGATGGGCGGCTGGGCGAACGAACGCCAAGTTTCGCTGACCAGCGGCGCGGGTGTGGCCGATGCGCTCGAGAGCAAGGGCCACCGCGTCACCCGGATTGATATGGGCCGCGATGTCGCGATGCGTTTGGCCGAGGCGAAGCCCGATGTCGTGTTCAACGCGCTTCACGGTGTCCCGGGCGAAGATGGCACGGTGCAGGGGATGCTCGACCTGATGGGGCTGGCCTATACCCATTCGGGCCTCGCCACATCGGTGATCGCGATTGACAAGCAGCTGACCAAGCAGGCGCTCGTCCCCCACGGCATCCCCATGCCCGGCGGCCGGATCGTCACCCGCGAGGAGCTCTATGAGCGCGACCCGCTGCCGCGCCCCTATGTGCTGAAGCCCGTCAACGAGGGCTCCTCGGTGGGCGTCGCTATCGTCACAGCGGACAGCAATGTCGGCAACCCGATCTCGCCCGACGCCAAAGGCCCGTGGCAGGAATTCGCCGAATTGCTCGCCGAACCCTTCATCAAGGGCCGCGAATTGACCGCCGCCGTGCTCGACGGCCCCGATGGCCCGCGCGCCTTGGGCGTGACTGAGCTGGTGATCGAGCACGGCTTTTACGATTACGAACACAAGTACACCGCCGGGCAGACGCAGCACATCTTCCCCGCACAACTGCCGCCCGATATCACTGCGCTGTGCGAACACTACGCCGTGCGCGCGCATCAGGTGCTCGGCTGCCATGGCACCAGCCGCACCGATTTCCGCTGGGATGACGAGGCGGGCGAGGCCGGGCTGTTCGTGCTCGAAACCAACACCCAGCCGGGGATGACACCCCTGAGCCTCGTCCCAGAGCAGGCGGCGGGCTGCGGCATACCCTATGCCGACCTTGTCGAGCTGCTGGTGGGTGAGGCGCTGCGGGTTCACGCGCTGAAACAGGGTAAGGGGAGCTAGAATGGCGCAGCAGATCCGCCGCAATGGCACCACCGGGGTGCGCCGTGCTGCCAAGGCGCAGAGCCGCGCCGTCACCGCGCGCCGCGCGCAGGGCCGGGCGAGCGGTTTTGCCGACTGGTTGATGGGCCTGCTGCCCTTCACCGAAGAACAGTGGAGCCGGATCTGGCTGGCCATGATCATTGGCGCCGGGGTTGGCGTCGCCTTCATCATCGCCAGCCTCGCCGGTGTCCCCGCGCTGGCGCAGGCGCAGGTGGCGCGGATGGCCGCCGATGCCGGGTTCGAAGTGCGCCATGTCCGCGTCACCGGCACCAGCCGCATGGACGAACAGCAGGTCTATGCCCGCGCGCTCGCCACCCGCAATCAGGCCATGCCCGAGGTTGATATCGCCAAGCTGCGTGCAGAGCTGCGCGCGCTGCCGTGGGTTGCGGACGCGCGCGTCTCGATCCAGCTGCCGCACACGCTTGCCATCGACATCGTCGAGCGCAAGCCGCATGCCGTGCTGGAAAAGGCCGACAGGCTGGTGCTGATCGATGCCAGCGGGACTGAACTTGAGCCGGTCAGTGCCGACAAGGCCAAGGGCATGCTGCGGCTGGCCGGGCCGGGCGCAGGCCAGCAGGCGCGCAATCTGGAGCTTTTGCTTGCCGCCGCACCCGCGCTAGGCCCGCAGGTCGAAGCGGCCGAATGGGTCGGCAACCGCCGCTGGAACCTAACCTTCAAGACCGGGCAATTGCTCGCGCTGCCCGAAGGCGAGGTTGAGGCAGCGTCAGCGCTGGTCAAGTTTGCGCGGCTGGATGGGCAGAACCGGCTATTGGGCGGCAAGGTGCTGGCCTTCGATATGCGCAGCCCCCCGCGGCTCTACATGCGCCTGCCGCAAGCGGTGCGTGAGCCTGAAAGCGGCGGCACGGCTGCTGGAGGGATGGACTGATGGCGACCCGCGCTGCTGCCCCCCGCCGCCTTACCCGCACCTTTGCGGCGGTCAATATCGGCTCGTTCCGGATCTCGGCGATGATCATGGGCGAGACCGAGAACGGCGAATTGCAGGTGCTGGGCAGCGGCCACCGTGCGAGCGCCGGGATCAAGCGCGGCTATGTCACCGATATGGTCGCAGCCACCTTTGCCATCCGCGATGCCATCGAACGGGCCGAAAAAAGCGCGGGCACCAACGTGCGATCGGTGTGGATCGCCTGCGCCGGGGCCGGGCTGGCGAGTTCGGTGGTATCGGTTGATATCGGCATCGGCGGGCGGCGGATTGAGGATGAGGATGTCGAGCAGCTGCTGATCCATGCGCGCGAGATGATCCAGCCCGATGGCCGCACCGTGCTGCACGCGCAGCCAGCGCATTACACGCTGGATGGCGCCCACGGCGTCGCCAACCCGCGCGGGCTGCATGCCGAACGGCTTGGGGTGGATATCCACGTGATGCTGGCAGACGGCGCGCCGGTCCGCAATCTGACTGAGGCGGTGCACAGCGCGCATCTTGAGGTTGAAGGCGTGGTCGCAGCGCCGCTCGCCGCCGGGCACGCCTGCCTCACCATCGAAGAACGCGAGCTGGGTGTCGCGCTGGTCGAGATTGGCGCCGATGTCACCAATGTGGCGGTGTTTGCGGGCGGCATGTTGCTGGGCCTGCACTCGGTGCCGATGGGATCGGGCGGCATCACCGATGCCATCGCCAGCAGTTTCGGCATCCGCCGTTCGCAGGCTGAGCGGCTGAAATGCGTTGCTGGATCGGCGATTGCCAGTCCGGCCGACCACCGCGAGCTGATCCCGGTGAGTGCTCCGGGCGAAGGCGGGGATGGTGCGCCAGTCGGTCCGCTGGCGCGCGGCGCCGATGACAAGAACCGCATCGTCCGGGCAGAACTGGTCGGCGTGGTCACGCAGCAGCTGGCGATCCTGACGGGGGAGATCGGCAAGGCGCTCAAGCTGATCGGCTTTTCTGGCTCGCGCGCGGGGCAAGTGGTGCTGACCGGAGGCGGCGCGGAACTCGCTGGCATGGCGGATTTCATCCAGGGCGCGCTGGGGCAACCGGTGCGGCTGGGCCGCCCGCCGCAATTGCCGGGCATGCCAGAGGCGCACCATGCGCCCGGCTTTGCCACGCTGGCGGGACTATGCCTTTACGCCGCCGAAGATCCGGTCGATATCCGAGCGGTGGGCGCTGGCCGCGGCGGGGTCTATCGCGGTTTTTCCCGGCAGAGCGGAGTACTATCGCTGGTCGAGCGACTGTTCCGCGCGGTGCGGGAATACTTCTGAACCCCCCTCCACCTTCGCCGTTACGGCACCCGCCGGACCGAGCACTGTGGATAAGGGCGTTGATGCTATAAAATGTGCCCTCGGTTTATGTCACAGAACAATAAAATCGGGCGCACGCTGAAAATTTCTATTTCCTGCGCTTGGAGGACAAGCTGATGAGCATCAATATCGGACCTGCGGCGACTGACGATTTGCGGCCGCGTATCACCGTGATCGGGATCGGCGGGGCTGGCGGCAACGCCATCGCCAATATGATCGAGGCCGAGATTGAAGGCGTCGAGTTCATCGTTGCCAATACCGATGCGCAGGCGCTCAGCACCTCGCCAGCGGAACGGCGGATCCAGCTTGGCCCCGATATCACCGGCGGCCTTGGCGCAGGCGCGCGGCCCGAAGTGGGCAAGGCCGCGGCGGAAGAAACCGTGGCTGAGATCGAAAAGGCGCTGGAAGGCGTCAACATGTGCTTCATCGCTGCTGGCATGGGCGGCGGCACCGGCACGGGCGCTGCGCCCGTCATCGCCGAAGCCGCGCGCCGCATGGGCGTGCTGACCGTGGGCGTGGTGACCAAGCCGTTCCTGTTCGAAGGCACGCGGCGGATGCGCGCCGCCGAAGCCGGGATTACCGAGCTTCAGGACCATGTCGACACGCTGATCGTCATCCCCAACCAGAACCTGTTTCTTGTCGCCAAGGCCGAAACCACCTTCAAGGAAGCCTTCCAGCTGGCCGACGAAGTGCTCCAGCAGGGCGTCCGCTCGATCACCGATCTGATGACCATGCCGGGCCTGATCAATCTGGACTTTGCCGACGTGCGCTCTGTGATGAGCGAGATGGGCAAGGCGATGATGGGCACCGGCGAGGGTGAGGGCGAGAACCGCGCGCTCGAAGCGGCTGAGCAAGCCATTGCCAACCCGCTGCTGGATGGGGTCAGCATGGCAGGTGCCAAGGGCGTGATCATCTCGATCATCGGCGGCGACGACATGCGCCTGCTCGAAGTGGACGAGGCCGCCAATCACATCCGCGAGTTGGTGGATGAAGATGCCAACATCATCTGGGGCAGCGCCTTCAATCCTGATCTGAAGGGCAAGATCCGCGTTTCGGTGGTCGCCACCGGGATCGAACAGGGTGCGGTGAGCGCCGTCGATCGGTCGCAGTCCGTGTCGCTCGGTGGAGGGCGCGCACCCAAGCGGCCGGTGTTTGAATTGTCCGAAGATGACGGGCTGGAAGAACTCCCGCCCATCGCAGAACCCACGCCGCCTGCGCCCGCCGCAACCGCTCCGGCATTCGAACTCTCGCCGCCGGCTGCAACCGCTTCGGTCAGCTATGATGACGAGCCGCTCGATCTGATCGAGGAAGAGGCAGAGGAAGAGCCTGTCACCGCCAAGCCGTTTGAATTGAGCGGCATGCAGGCCGATGATTATCGCAGCGAATATGATGATGATGTCGATGACATCGTCGATCCGCTCGCCGGGCTGCGCGGAACCGCTGAACCGGCATATGGCTATGCTGGCGCCGATGCGCCGGTTGCAGTCGATGATGGGGATGATGCGCTGGATCTGGGTGAGGAATATGCGCCCTATGCCGATAGTGCGGCGGGTGGTGACACTTCGCCTGTGCAGGATGATCTGCTCGCCAATGCTGATCGGTTGGCCGAAGAAGATCGTCCGGTCGAAGCCCGCCTGGGCGGCGGCGGTCGGCGGCGGGCGCTGCTGGGCGGCGCGGCTGGTGAGGGCGGCGAAAGCGGCGGCGGGGCGGCCTCAGCCGGCAGCACGCTGTTCGAACGCATGGCCAACCTGTCGCGCAGCACCGCGCGTGATGACGGTGATGATGATGGCGACGGCGATGATGACGGTCCCGCGCTCAGCATCCCGCGTTTCCTTGGGCGGCAGAACAACCAATAGGATCATGGCGCTGCGGCGGGCGCTTCGCCCTGTCGCATGGGCGCCCCGATCTGTCGCCTGCGGTGATCTGCGCGTATGGCAGACCACTGCCGGCGCGTTAGAAGTGTGACCCATGAAAACCGCTCTGCTTGCCTCTGCCCGGCCTGTGATCGTCGTCCACACGCTGGCGATGATGATCGCGGCTGGTCTATCAGCGCCGCTCGCCGCACAAGAGACGGTTGCGCAGCCGGTGGTGCAGGCGCTGCCATCGCCCGAAGTGCAACGGCTGAACCGCGCGCTGGTGGCATTGGCCAAGACGCCGCGTGATCGCGATGCCCTGCTTGAAGCCGGGCAAGCGGCGATGGGGGTTGACGATCTTGAGGCCGCAATCGGCTTTTTCGGACGTGCTGCCGAGATTGATCCCAACCACCCCGGCCCGGCGCAGGGGCTGGGCGGGGTCTATTTGCGGGCTGGCCGCGCGGGCGAGGCGCTGGTGCAGTTCGAACGCGCTATCGATGCAGGCGTACCGCAGCGCGACATTCTGACCGATCAGGGCCTGTCGCTCGATCTGGTGGGCGAACAGCCCGCCGCGCAGGCTGCCTATTTGCAGGCGCTTACGCTAGATCCGGGTGATGACGAGGCCCGCCGCCGCCTTGCGATCAGCCATGCCATCAGCGGCAACCGCGCACGGTTTGAAGAGACGCTGCGCCCGCTGCTGGATCGGCGCGATTTGGCCGCGCAGCGCGCCCGCGCCTTCGGCCTTGCGATCCTTGGCGACAGCGAGCGCGCCGCAGCGATTGTCGAACAGGTGATGCCGCGTGATATGGCGCTGCGGCTGGTGCCCTATCTCGGATACATGCCGCGCCTAACCAAGTCGCAGCAGGCCGCCGCCGCCAATCTCGGCCTGTTCCCGCGCGCCGCGGATATCGGGCGCGATGACCCGCGCCTGGCACGCTTCGCCAGCGAGGAGCGCGCAACTGACAAGCTTGCCACAGCAGGCCCACCGCTTGGCGCACGCACCGCGCCGCCACCGACGCTCGCCGAACTGACGCCGCCGCGCAATGCGGCGGTCCAGACCTCCGCTGCGGTGGTGAACACGCCGCAGGTTTCTGTTCCGACGCCCGCGCCGGTCCAGGTGGCTATAGCCGCGCCGCCGCCCGCACCAATCCCGGCACCCGCACCGCCGCCGCCCTTGCGGGTGGCCGATGCCTTCGCCGATCTCGGCAGCGCGCCGTTGCCCGATGCCAAGGTCAGCGGCGATGCTGTCGACCTCACCCGCATCACCGTGAAGCGCGAAGCCCCGCCGACGCCGGTCGTGAAGTCGTCCGAAAAGTCCAAGCCCAAGGAACCGGCCAAGCCCGTCCACCCCAGCCGCATCTGGGTGCAGGTAGCAACCGGCAAGAATGTCGGCGCGCTGGGATTTGATTGGCGGCGGCTGTCCAAAGCGGGCGGCGCGCCGCTCGCGAAGCTCAAGCCGCACACCACCCGCTGGGGCGAAGCCAACCGCCTGCTGGCTGGGCCGATCGACAATCGCGACAAGGCCCAGTCTGTGGTAAAAGAGCTGAAGGCCAAGGGGCTCGACAGCTTCCTGTATGTCAGCCCGGAAGGCGAAGAAATTCAGCCGCTTAAATAGTCTTCGCGGGCCATCCCCCACTTTCTTTGCACAGGCTTTGCACAGGTCTGTCCGGTTCTCCCCAGCCGCTGATTGGCGGTGGATTGCCAAGTCCCACGCTCCCCGTCCAAACGTGCCCGGACGGTGCGACGCGCGCCGACCGCCAGCGAAAGTCCGCCGATGAGAGTGAGCGATATGGAATATTCCGCCGAGGACGATGCCGCCCCCGTCGAAATGCTCGCCAACCTGTTTGCGGCGCGCGGCTGGCCCTATGAAATGGTCTCGGATGACGAGATGAGCGGCGAAGTGCAGGGCAGCTGGGCCAATTATCAGCTTCGCGCGATCTGGCGCGGGGAAGACAGCGTGCTGCAATTCCTCTGCCTGCCCGATATCCGCGTGACCGATGATAAGCGCGCGGCGGCCTATGAACTGCTGTGTCTGGTCAACGAACAGATGT
>JAKFWB010000393.1 GCA_021732945.1 Porphyrobacter sp. | reverse complement strand
CGACATCTCGCGGTATGGAACGACCAGCCTGCCCCGACACGAAACCGAGTTCTGCCAGCGTCATCTGGCCTTGTTCGATTTTGCCTTCGAGCTGATCCACTCCGACTGCGAAAAGACCCGATACTCTCTGGGCCGCTGGCTTGACCTGCCGGGGCTATTTCCGAACATGGCAGTTGCTTCGTGATCGCGCTGACCCTTCCGGCGGAGAGCGACGCCGATCACCCGTTTGTCACCCGGCTGGGCGGTGGGGAAAAGCCTACCGGTGCCTGCAGCCGGCTCGAACAGTTCCGGGACGACAGGTCAGTCTGGTGCGGGGATCACGGCCTGCTTGAGATTTTTCATGCCGGAGAAAACGTCCAAGGCGACGTCGTCCTAGTCGAGCCGGCAAAAGGCCGGGTCGAGCGGCTGATCAGGGCGGGATCGCGCCACAATACGCTGCTAGTGACGGAGCAGTGCGATCAGCTTTGCGTGATGTGCTCGCAGCCGCCCAAGAAAACGCACGACGACCGGTTTGAATACTTCACCGAGGCCTGCCTGCTGGCCGACGAGGGAACGCTTATCGGCATCTCCGGCGGCGAGCCGACGCTGCATATGGAGCGCCTGCTGCAGATGATCGAGGAGGTGCTCGACCGCCGTCCTGATCTCTTCTTCCACATCCTCTCAAACGCCCAACATTTTGGGCCAGAGCATGCCTTGCGCCTGCGCGATCCTCGTTACCGAAAGGTCGCCTGGGGCATTCCGCTTTATTCCTCCGATCCGGTCCATCATGACGTCATCGTCGGCAAGCCCAATGCCTTCGAGCGACTGATGGAGTCTTTCGCAACGCTCTTTCGGGCTGGCGCGCGCATCGAGCTGCGGACGGTCCTCCTGTCGAAGAACGTGGCCGACCTTCCATCGCTGGCCCGGTTCCTCGCGGAAAACCTGCCTCAGATCGAACAGTGGTCCATCATGGGGCTCGAAAACGCCGGGTTTGCGCGCAGGAATTTCGGCGAAATGCATCTTGCCTTGCCCGAGCGCTTCGCCGAGGTCGCGCCAGCTCTCGACTTGGCAGTCCTCCACGGCATACCGGTCAGGCTCTTCAACATTCCACTCTGCCATGTGGCTGAGGCATACCGGCACTTGGCCGTAGCCTCGATATCCGACTGGAAGCAGCGCTTTGCCACCGCCTGCGAGGAATGCCGGGCCAAGGCCGATTGTTCCGGTTTTTTCGAATGGCATCCTCAGGAGCTCGTCAACAGGGTCGCACCGATATGAAGAAGACCAGATTTCTCATTTCCAGTCTGCTTGCGGCCGGAATCTTGCCGTTGGCAGACGCCAAGGCACAAGTGTTTGACGGCCTTAGTTCCCCCCCTCATGGGCCGGACGACGACGATGATGCAGTGATTGCCAAGTTCGCGCAGAACCACCTGTTTCACCTAGCACAGCACCGCTCGCATTCGAGCCATGCTTCGCATTCGAGCCACCGGTCTGGCACAAGCGGGAGACCCCGCGCGCCAGTTTATACACCGCCGCCACCACGAACGCCCCGGGTGACACCGCGGCCAACACCGGCACCGAGCCCTACGCGAAACGAGAGAAGCACACCGCCATCCTCGATCCTCCCATCGTCTCCGGCAACTGCTCCGCAGCCTCTGTTTACGCCGCGAGAGACAGTTGATCCGTCACGTGCGCAAATCGAGGAGATCGTGCGCAAGGTGCAGACGGGGCTGATGGCATACGGTTATTATGAAGGGCCTCCGGACGGGATAGTCGGTCCCAAAACCCGCGAAGCTCTCATCCGCTTCCAGACCGACTATGGATTGAAGGTAACAGGGACAATCACTCCGGAGGTGCTTGATGCATTCCGCATCGTGGCGCGGTAGGCTTCCTGGCTACATAGCTGCATTCGTTGCGGGGACACTCTTCGCATGGATTGCAGCACCGCTCTGGCGGATGGGCGTCATAGCTTGGAACCAAGAGCATTACGGGCTGCTCGTAGAGCAGTGCGACACCGCCATGCGCGAACATTTTCAGGCCAAGCAGTCGGTCCAACAGATCAATGACCCACAAGCGCAGTCCCTTCTGGATGCCGCAGAGATTGGGCTGATCGTTTGCCAGGACTATGACCTCACCCAAAAGCGCCTGATGCAGTGGGGGCTTCGCGAAGAGGAGCTATCCCAGATGCGTCTGAAGGCGATCGAAGCGCGCGCCACCGATCTCAAAGAGGTGATCGAGACCCATGAAATTCAGTACTAGCCATTTCCTTTCTCTGGCGGTGGCGGCGCTGATCGCGTCGGTCGCTACCTCCTGCACAGACCCGGACGCCAAGTCGCCGACTGCCGCTGCATCTTCCGACAAGATGCGAATGGAGGCTCTCAGGCGAGCGGCGCTCGCCAATGGCGCAGCCCGGGCAGCCGACCTCATTATCCCAACACAGCCAGCCCGGGTCGAAGTGGGACGGCTCATCTTTGAGTCCCCCAAGATGAGCCTTAATGGCGCGATATCGTGCAGAGATTGCCATCTAGACGAGTTCGGCTCGTCGGACGGGCTTCCCAATGCGGTCGGTGTGGGCGGTGAGGGCAAGGGGCCGGAGCGGCTGGATTCCGATGGGCGCATTTTGCCGCGCAACGTTCTTCCATTCTGGGGCAGAGGAGGAAGAGGCTTCGACACCTTCTTCTGGGACGGCAGAGTCAGGAAGGGCCCCGATGGCATTGTCAGCCAGTTCGGCGTCGAAGCACCGTCCACCGACCCACTCATAGTCGCGGCGCATCTGCCCTCGGTTGAGCTCAGGGAAATGGTGGAGGACACGCCGCGAATCCGGGATGCCTTTGTGGCGGAAGAGGTATCCGATGCGAACAACATCCAGCAGACGCTGGCACAACGCTTCGCGAGTGATGAGCAGATCGGTCCGCGTCTTGCTCAGGTCTATGGCAAAGCGAAGTCTGCAGTGGCCTTCTCAGAGGTCGCAGACGCCCTGTCGCAGTTCATTCGCCACGAATTCCGGATGCGTCCGACAACCTTCGAGCGCTTTGTTTTCGAAGAAGGCCCGATAACCGATGCACAGCTCGCAGGTGGTATCCTGTTCTATGGAAGGGGACGCTGCGCTTCATGCCATACAGGTCCCTATTTTACCGATTTTGCATTTCACTCGGTGGCCTTCCCGCAGGCGGGCTTCGGCAAGAATGGCTTCGGCATTGATGAAGGACGCTATAACGCCACGCTCGATCCCAGGGACAGGTTCCTGTTCCGGACACCGCCTTTGCATAATGTCATGCGAACCGCGCCCTATTCCCACTCGGGGTCTGTCAGCACGCTCGATCAGGCGATCATCGCCCATTTCGATCCCCTCCGGCTCGTCGATACGCGATCAATGACTGTTCGCGAGCGAAGTGACCTCTATGTGCGGCTGGGTACCGCCTCCCGCGAAACACTTCCTTCTGCGTTGACTGACCGAGAGGTTGGTCAGCTTGTGGCATTTCTTAGCATGCTGGAATTCGAAGGTGCCCCGCAATGACTGGCGACGACCCAGAGTCGGTATTCCCCGTGTGGTTCTGATAGCGTCAGCTTATGCCGACACCGGTCATTCCGACGTCATTGAGCGCTTCGGCGGAGGTAGCCGCCATTGCCGACGTTGAGCACCTCGTGTCGCTGCCCTTAAAGCTGCCCTCCGTTTACCGAGCCGTGTGCGACTGTGAACGGCCACCATTGGAATTGGAATTTGCTGTCCGTCCGCTTCAGAGCGCCGAAGCGGCAATAGCCGAAATTGGGAGCGCACCTGTGGTCCCGGCACATCCACGACAAAACCATCATAGAGAGTCCATCACGGCACCCAGCGTCATCGATCGCCGCAGAAAGCGCGAGGCTGACAAATGATGTTAGCCGAGTGACGTTCAGAGGGAAGGTAGCGAGAGTGCAATGGAGTTTCTGATCGCTTTCCAGTCCATTCGCCTGCTTCATATACCGGCGGGCCAGGCCCAGCTGAAGTAGCGGTTATAGACGTCGGCCAGGTCAGTCGGCGCGGCATGCGAGCTGATCGCGCTCGAATACCAGTGCGTCGTGGTCGCGATCGGGGTCGGGAAGGTTTGCGCGATGTACGGATTGAACGGGCCGAAGGCCGGTGACACGGCGCGATAGTCCGTATTGATCGTCTTGAGCCAGCTCACGCATACTGTTTGCGCCCCTGCAGCCCTCAGATAGGCCCGCGCACCCTCGAAGCTGTTACCCTCGGTACAGATATCATCGATCACGAGGACACGCTTGCCGCTGCGCGCAGGCGGCGACTTGTAGGGCTTGCCGCCCACGCCGCGGACCGGCGCCGGGTTAAGCCGGATTGTGTTGAGCTGATTGTCGAGGCCGACGCTACCCCCTGAGGCACGCGCGGTCTGCGATTTCACCGCTTTAGTGTGACGAATAATGAGGTCGGGCAGATAGCTCTTGCGCAGCGACTGCCCCAGGATGTTGAGCGCCTCACTGATCACCGTCTCATTGGAGGTCGCCGCGTGCCCAGGATAGGCGGTGATGTAGTCAATCTCGTCAGCGAGACCTGAAAAATAGATGCGCGCCGCGAGCAGACGGCCCCAGAAATTCGCATCGCCGGCCCCGTGTTTCGAGGTCGCCTTGGCATTTTCAGAATATGCATGCGCTTGCGCATAGCGCGGCGAAAGCGTCGTGAAGGGCGCGAGCGCGTAGACCCTCAGATCGGCCTGTTCGAGCGCCCAGAACCAGCGGTCGAGACCCAGGCAGAGGCAATCGACGAAGCGCGCGACGTCGCGTGGAGAATCGAACTGAAAGCCATAGGGGCTCGCCACGCCGTGCCACATGACGTTCACAAACAGCAGGCCGCCATTGGCAGCGGTCTTCATATCGTCAGTGGTATTGCCGACATAGAGGACCTCATTCCGCTGCCAGCCCTTCTCGGAGAGAATATGCGCAGTGGAATCGGCGCGTGGCTTGTACGGCATCCCGTTTTGTCCGCCGATATAGTAGCTGATCGGACCGAGCCGCTCTTCGAGTAGGGTTCGGAACTGCTTCGACTGGCCAGGACTGGTGACCGTCCAGTCATGGTTGCCAATGAAAACCGGCTCGACACCCCGCGCCTTGAGATAGCGCAGTAACCGCAGCGTTTCCTCAAACAACGGCGCGTTGATCGTGCCCTTGGTCACGAGCACATCGTGCAGCGAAAAGATCGCCCCCATGAGCACAGCTAGCTATCCCCAAATAGCGAAAGTTGGCCCAACTGGGCGGGTGAAGACTTGCCGATCGCCGCGCGGACGAAGGCGTCGAACCGGCCCTGGTCGTGCGGTAGGGTGAAGATCTCGCCGGTCGGAAGCCCCATACCGCGCTCCAACACCACGCGCTCCTCCGGCCACTCGGGCAAACGCAGGCAGGCAATAGGTCGTCCGAGCGCGGTCGCGAAGCGGACCGTATGGGCTGTGCCGCTGCGGCGATTCCATTCGGCGGGGATCAGCACGCGGCCAAGCGCCGCCTGAAGCCGGTTGCGCTGGACGAAATTCTCGGCGCTGTAGGACGCTGTCGGCAGATATTCGCTGACGATCGTGCCACCGGTCGCCAGAATTTGATCGCGCAGCCGACCCGATCCCTTGGGATAGTCTTCGAGCATGCCGGTGCCCAGCACCGCGATCGTCGGCACGCCGGCACGCAAAGAATGTTCATGCGCCAGCTGATCGATGCCGGCCGCGAGGCCACTGACGGTCGGTACACCCCATTCGCCGAGACAAGCGCCCATATAGCGTGACAGGAAGAAGCCGTCAGCGCTGGGCTTGCGGGTACCGACGATCGCAATGGACGGCTCGGAAAGGCGCTCGACGCTGCCTTGCACGAAAAGCCAGTGCGGCGGGCGCTCAAGGTCGAGCATGGCGGAAGGAAAGCCGTGGGAACCCCGAAAGAGCAGGCCGATGCCGAGCGCCTCGAGATGTTCGGCCAGTCGGTCACCCTGTTCGAGCGCATGCCCGCGAACCCGCGACCAGTGCCGCTCCGACACAGGCTTGCCGTCGCTGCCTGCCGGGTTTAACGCTTCTGGCCCATATTCGAGCGCATCGCTGAACAACTTTTGGTCTTCGGCCATGGCGAACAGCGTTTTCTGGCCGATGCCCCGCACCGTCGCGAGGGCGAGAAAGGCACGCTCCTCGTCGACTGTTCGCACGCTCGGCGGGCTCAGCGTCGACGCCGCATGGACGTCGTTGACGCGGTCTGGCGGTCCGTCGTGGCGTGGCCGATCCATGCTCACAGGCCTCCAAATGCCAGCGGATCGTCGGGAAAGACCCGCCGCGCGACGAAAAGACCGATGATCGGGATATTTGGGAATCGGGCCGCAAGCACGGTGTGCATGGCCCGGTAATGGGTTCCGGCAGTCAGCACATCGTCGACGATACCGATTGCCTGCGGTGCCGGGGCGGCAATGGTTTCGTCGATCGAGTAGAGGTCGAGCAGGTCTTCCAGCGTGACGCGGTCACCCTGTCCCACTTCGTGCGACGCGGTGGTCGAGGCGGCCTGGCGGACGAGCGCGCGCACGTCGGGCGCAGGCTGACGCATCAGCCGGCAGATGCGCTCCATGCGATCATCATATTCCGGGTGATCGGTCGCCTTCGACCCTGGCACGGGGACGAGAGTGGCATTGCTCAGCCACGCCGGGTTGAGCGCGGCGCCAAGCGCGCGTCCGCACGTGCCGATCGCTTGGCCCTTGTACCAATAATGGGGCTGGTCGGCCTGGCTGGGCTTCTTCTTGAGATTGCTGATCAGCTGGTTGGTGGTGCTGAATGAATAGTCGCGGTGCGAGGTGTATTCGTAGAGATAGTAACACCGATCCTCGGCCGTCAGGTGATAATGATCCCCGCGGCTCGTCTCATCGATCTGCGAGAGCCGGACACCGTCAACCAAGGGTGCTCCAGATGTCGTCGGGCGTCTTTACGCGCACTGCACCTTCGGCTTCGAAGCGGGCTGGCCATGTGATGTCGGTCCGCTCGAAGCAATTGTCGAGAATGAAGAGCTTGCGGCCCTGATGGAGCGCGGCGCGCGCCTGGGTCAGCGTACCCGACGTATCACCGGCCTCGACGATAATCGTGCCCTCGGTGAGAGCGCTCATCGTGACATTGCGCTCGGGGAAGAAAAGCCGGTTATGCTGAGGTGCCTGCTTGGCGTAGCGAAGAACCGGCACCTGCGAGATCAGCAGATGATCGCGGGCGATCTCCTCTTGCAGATCGGCATTTTCTTTGGGGTAGCAGGATCCAAGCGGCGTCCCGACCACGGAAATTGTACGTCCGCCGCGCGCGATCGCGCCGCGATGGGCAGCCGAATCGACGCCCTTGGCAAGGCCGGACACGACCGTGAAGTCGCGATCGACGAGTTCGCGTGCCAGCCGCTCGGCGCGGCGGATGCCGTCCGGCGAGGCCTCGCGGCTACCCACGACGGCCACGCACCGCGTTTCGGTGATCTCCCAAGCGCCGCGATAATAGAGAAGCTCGACCGGGTGGCGCGCGTCGCGCAGCTTTGCCGGATAGTCACCGGCATGATGGATGCGAACGCCGAACTGATGGACACCGGCCTTTTTGAGTTTTCCCATCACCTCGGCAGCGCATTCCTCGGCAAGCTGGGCAGGCACGAAGTCGGATGGAAGCGCTTCGGCATCGAGCGCAAAACGATCGGCCAGGGTTTTGAAGGTCGCGCCCTTTTCCAGCCACAGGGCCTCATAGGCCCCTAGCTCTCGGCGCGGCGAGATTGGCGCCAGCGCTGGTCCTGAATCGCTGAGGGCGATACGCATGCTCATGCAGCCTCAGCGTCGATTGAATATATGTGTCCCATCCGGGCCTGTCCTTCCCCTCGGTGCCAGCCTCGGCGCCACAGATGTGAAGCCAAGGACGTGCCAAAGCAAGTGAAACGTCCGCGCGCTGCGCTAGGTGCCGCGATATGAGACGGAGCGTCCTCAACCGCCGTCCAGCTATGTTCTTAATTTGTTCCAGAGTCAATGCGAGGGCTTGGTCGAGTGTGTCCCTTGGCATAGATTGGGTCCATACACGACCATCTGGAGGTTGTTTTGAGAACGACCGGGTCTGGTCGACATCTGTCGGAAAAGCGGAACATCTGATGCTGGGATCAGGGATCTGACGCTGAGCCTTCGGCACGGGTCGGACCCGGAAGTCTACACCAACGCAATCGAATGTCCGCTATCCCGTTTTCGAGACTGTGGAGCTGCCTTTCGGCAGTGTCGGAAATCCCGGACAAAAGAGAGAGGCGTTGCGCTGCTCAACGGATGACCGGTTTCGGTTTAGCCAGGCGTTTAGAACCGAGGGGATACACGACCGATTTGTCCCACAGACAGGCATTCAACCCATTTGGTCACCACTACCCTTTCAGCAGACGGCCT
>JAKFWB010000395.1 GCA_021732945.1 Porphyrobacter sp. | reverse complement strand
AACCCGCAAGACTGCAATAAAGCCGCAGGCAGCGACCGGCGGTGTAAAGGGGGACGGTTCGTGAACATCATTCTTCTTGGCCCTCCCGGAGCAGGCAAAGGGACGCAGAGCGCCGGCCTGGTCGAGCGCCACGGCATGCGCCAGCTTTCTACGGGCGACATGCTGCGTGCGGCCGTGAAGGCGGGAACGCCTGTCGGTCTCAAGGCCAAGGCTGTGATGGAGCGCGGCGAGCTGGTTTCGGACGAGATCGTTTCCGATCTGATTGACGCCGAACTCGCCGCCATGGCTGGGGCAACCGGCACAATCTTTGATGGCTATCCACGCACTGCTGCGCAAGCTGAAGCCCTTGATGCGATCCTCGCTCGCAATGGCCGTTCGCTGGATCGCGTGATCGAACTCGAAGTGAACGAAGATGCGCTGGTTGAGCGGATCACCGGGCGCTTTTCCTGCGGCAATTGCGGCGCGCTCTATCACGATACCGCCAATCCGCCGTCAGTCGCTGGCGTGTGCGACAATTGCGGCAGCACCGAATTCAAGCGCCGCCCGGATGATAACGAGGAAACCGTGCGGATGCGGATGCAGGAATACCGCGCCAAGACCGCGCCGATCCTGCCCGGCTATGAAGCGCGCGGGATTGTGACCCGGGTGGATGGCATGGCAGCGATCGAGACGGTTGCGGGCCAAATCGACGCGATCCTGAAGGGGTGAGGGCGGCTGCGATGCTGACCGGTCGCGCCCGGCCATTCATTCTGGCTGCCGCCGCGCTCGGCCTCAGCGCTCCGGCCTGTGCCGAAGTCACCCGCACAACCGATGACAGCTTCGTCGTGCGGCAGGAAGTGGTGGTGGAAGCGAGCCCCAAGGCCGTGTGGCTGGCGCTGATCTCGCCCGCGGGCTGGTGGAGCAAGGACCATACATGGTCGGGCGATGCCGCCAACCTGACGCTGACCCCTCAGGCCGGCGGTTGCTTTTGCGAAACCATTCCTGAAGTGGACGAGCCGGGGCGCTTCACGCTGCAAGGCAGTGTTGAACATATGCGGGTGATCCAGGCGTATCCCGAGGTCGCGTTGCGGATGCAGGGCGCGCTTGGCCCGCTGCAAAGCGAGCCGGTGATCGGCATTCTCACCATCGCGATCAGCAAGGTGCCGCAGGGCACCCGGATCGTGTGGGAGTATAATGTCGGCGGGCCAATGCGCTATGAAGTGCCGGTGATTTCCAAGGCGGTCGACGGTGTGATGGGGCTGCAGGTTGCGGCGCTAGCCAAGGGGCTTGGCGTGGTTGCTGTTCCCACATCTGCCCCAGCGGCTGAAACTGCGGATGACGACAAGGGCAAGGGCGGGGCTCCGGCATCAACCGGCGCGCCCGCAGTGAAGCCTGAAACCAAGCCTGCAACCAAACCCGCGTCCGTGCTCGCTCCTAAGACCACGCCCGTGGTCGCTCCGAAGCCTATGCCCGTGCTTGCTCCCAAAGCAGCACTTGTGCCCGCGCCCAAGCCCGCGCCAAGCATTACTCCCAAGCCTGCACCTGCGATTGCTCCCAAGCCAGTCGAACCCCTCGCCCAGCCTGCCAAGCCCAGCACGGTTGATGATGCGTTCGGTGATCTCAAGGACAAAGACCCTAAGGGTTGAGCGGCATCGTATCGTTCGTCCGCATATGGTTGACGCGCTGTGCGAATCAGCCTATGCGCGCCCCTCATTCGACATGTTCGAAGCAAGTTCGGCAGGCATCGCCCGTGCGCGTGCCAACCGGACTTTTTGTTGTTTGCGTGCCTGCACGCTTCGGCAAGCGGACATCGGGTGAATGAGCGTTGAGATAGGGGCGGCCGCCCGTTGGTTGCCAAGTCCCTGTGGAGCATGGAGAAATAAGTGGCTCGTATTGCCGGGGTCAATATCCCCACCAACAAGCGCGTGATCATCGCGCTGACCTATATTCACGGAATTGGCCGCACCACGGCTGTCCAGATCGTTGACAAGCTCGGCATCGCGCACTCGGCGCGCGTGCAGGATCTCTCGGACGAGGAAGTCCTCCGCATCCGCGAAACCATCGATGCTGATTTTACCGTGGAGGGCGACCTGCGTCGCAACACCGCGATGAACATCAAGCGCCTGATGGACCTGCGTGCCTATCGCGGCCTGCGTCATCGCAGCGGTCTGCCCGTTCGCGGTCAGCGCACTCACACCAACGCCCGCACCCGCAAGGGCAAGGCCAAGCCCATCGCGGGCAAGAAGAAGTAAGCTGCAAGCCTTAGGCTTCCACGCTTTTTCCTTCTGACGAGCTAGAGGACATTTAACGATGGCACGCGAACCAGGCCGTATTCGGCGCCGTGACAAAAAGAACATCAGCAGCGGCGTTGCGCATATCAACGCCAGCTTTAACAACACCATGATCACCATCACCGATGCACAGGGCAATGCGATCAGCTGGTCCAGCGCCGGTGCCATGGGGTTCAAGGGCAGCCGCAAGTCAACGCCTTACGCCGCGCAGGTCGCAGCGGATGACGCTGGCAAGAAGGCTGCCGAACATGGTGTGCGCACGCTGGAAGTTGAAGTGAAGGGTCCGGGTTCGGGCCGTGAAAGCGCGCTGCGCGGTCTTGCAGCAGTGGGCTTCAACATTACTTCAATCCGCGACGTGACCCCGATCCCGCACAACGGGGTCCGTCCGTCCAAGCGCCGCCGCGTCTGATCCGCCGGGATGGCGGGGGCGCTTGCAGCTCTCGCCGCCCGAACGGGTCTGATGCCGTGTCGCTTTTCATGCATCCGGCCCGCCGCCCAAGTTTGAACCGCCTCCCACAGGCGCATTAGGGGAAATCCATGTCCGTCAACACCAAGAACTGGCAGGAACTCAAGAAACCCAACAACCTCGAAATCAAGGATGGCGGCGATCGTCAGCGCAAGGTCACTTTCGTGGCCGAGCCGCTGGAGCGCGGTTTTGGCCTGACGCTGGGTAACGCGCTGCGGCGCGTGCTGCTGTCGAGCCTTCAGGGCGCGGCGATCACCTCGATCAAGATCGAAAACGTGCTGCACGAATTCTCGTCGCTGGCTGGCGTGCGCGAAGACGTGACCGACATTGTCCTGAACGTGAAGCAGATCGCGCTCAGGATGGAAGGCGAAGGCCCCAAGCGTTTGCAGCTCTCGGCCACTGGCCCGGGCGCGGTGAAGGCTGGCGACATTGCTGTCACCGGCGATATCGAGATCATGAACAAGGATCTGGTGATCTGCCAGCTCGATGAAGGCGCGACGCTCAACATGGAGCTGACTGCTGACACCGGCAAGGGCTACTCGCCCGCCGTGCAGAACCGTCCGGCTGACGCGCCGATCGGGCTGATCCCGGTCGACTCGCTCTATTCGCCGGTGCGGCAGGTGAGCTACAAGGTCGAGAACGCCCGTGTTGGGCAGGAGCTCGATTATGACCGGCTCTCGCTGACGGTCGAAACCGATGGCACTGTCACACCGGAAGATGCCGTGGCCTATGCCGCGCGCATCCTTCAGGACCAGCTGACCCTGTTCGTCCACTTCGAAGATGGCATCCCGCAACCGGTCGGCCAGATGATCGGTCACGCTGTGCAGCCGGAAGAAAGCGACGCCAATCAGCTCAACCGTTACCTCCTCAAGAAGGTGGACGAGCTGGAACTGTCGGTGCGTTCGGCCAACTGCCTCAAGAACGACAACATCATCTATATCGGCGATCTGGTCCAGAAGACCGAAGCCGAGATGCTGCGCACGCCGAACTTCGGCCGCAAGTCGCTCAACGAGATCAAGGAAGTGCTCTCCAGCATGGGCCTGCGCCTCGGGATGGACATCCCGGGCTGGCCGCCGGAAAACATCGAAGAGATGGCCAAGAAGCTTGAGCAGGAATTGCTCGGCTAATCACTTGGCGAGTCCCCGCGAAGGCGGGGACCTCAAGCCGCCGGCGTAGTGCTGGCGGCACGAGGCTCCCGCCTTCGCGGGAGCGCACAGACAGAGATGGGCGAAGGTGGCGGCCCGCAACAGCCACCGGGATGGAGCTACCTTGCACGGGCTCCCTACGAACGAAGGATAAGTAATATGCGTCATGGTATGTCGGGCCGTAAGCTTGGCCGCAAGACGGGGCACCGCAACGCCCTGTTCCGCAACATGGCTGCCGCGCTGATCAAGCACGAGCAGATCAAGACCACGCTGCCCAAGGCGAAGGAACTGCGCCCCTATGTCGAAAAGCTGATCACGCTGGCGAAGCGCGGCGGCTTGTCGAACCGTCGTCTCGCGATGAGCCGCTTGGGTGACGAAGTGCAGCTGAAGAAGCTGTTCGAAGTTCTGGCCGAGCGTTATGCCGACCGTGAAGGCGGCTACACCCGCGTGCTGCGCGCTGGCGTGCGCGCTGGTGACGCGGTGCAGATGGCGATCATCGAACTGGTCGACCGCGACGAAGACGCCAAGGGCCAGGATTCGGGCCCGGTGCAGTCGGACGAATACGAAGACGCTTGAGATAAGTGTGTGAGCTCCCGCGCAGGCGGGAGCCTCCCGCGATATTGCCTGAGGTCCCTGCCTGCGCGGGGACTCGCAAATCGGGACAGGGGCCGGAGCGGAAACGCTTCCGGCCCTTTCCTTTTGAGCGGCGCGGTTTAGTGTCGCGGGCATGATCCGCACCGCCATTGCAGTCACGTCGCTGCTCCTCGCCGCCGCCCCCGCCATTGCTCAAAGCCAGCAGCAGCAGCTCGGCGCGCGTTATGACCGCGCGCTGGCGGCGGGCTACAAAGCGCTGATGCTGTGCGGCGCGATTGCCCATGCCGAGGCGAACGGGACCACCCGCACACCCGAAAGCGTGATGCAGTGGGAGCTGACCGGCATTCAGCCCCCGCTCGATGGAATTGTCAGCGATTTGCCCTTCACCATCGTGCGCCGGCCCACCGGGCAGGTGGCCCACGTGGCGGTGAGCTGGGCCGAGGATATGCCCGCGCGGGTTGCGGCCTATTATGGTTCGGGCACCGGCTGTTCGATCCTGCCGATTGGCGCGCCGGAGGATTCCAGCAATCCGCAGGCGCCGGTGCCGGCCCCCGAACCGCAGTTGGCAAACCAGTTCGAAGGTGCGCTGCCTGAAGGAAAGGCCGGAGAAGCGCTCACTCTGGCGGTGCAAAAGGCGCTTTCGGGGGATGCCTATGGAACTGGCGTGCGCACGACGGCCATTGTGATTCAGTCGGATGGGCTGAGAGTGAGCGAGGGTTATGCCCTCGGCTTCAGCGCGAGCACCCCGCAGCGGACCTGGTCAGTCGCCAAGAGCATCGCCGCCACGCTGATCGGCGCGGCGGTGCAGGCGGGCGATGCCAGGGTCGAAGATCCGATTGGCCTCAACTACTGGGCCAAGAGCGGGTCAACCGATGTTCGCAATGCCATCACCATCGACCACGCGCTGCGGATGGCGACCGGACGCTATTCTGACACGCCGGGCAATCGCACCGATCCACTCTATTGGGGCGGATCGACCGTGGATGAGACCGTGACTGGGTGGCCGGTGCTCCACCCGCCGGGGACCACGTTCCGCTATGCCAATAATGATACGCTGTTGGCGATTAAGGCGATCCAGCAATGGCTCGATCACTACCCCCCGGACGAATTCTTCGACAAGCTGGGGATGAACCACACCGTGGCCGAGACCGACTGGCAGGGCAATTACGTGCTGTCGTCGCAGGTCTGGACCACCGCGAGCGATCTGGCGATCCTGGGGCAGCTATACCTTGATGATGGCAGACTGAAGGACGGCACCCGCATCCTGCCCGAAGGCTGGGCGAAATACGTCTCCACCCCCAGCGGCCCGCAGCCGACCAGCGGCACCTTTGGCTACGGCGCGGGGTTCTGGCTGCTGAACAAGGAAGACGGCGTGCCGCCCGATACCTTCGCGGCCAATGGCAATCGCGGGCAATATGTCGTGATCGTGCCTTCGCGCAACATCGTGATCGTGCGCCGGGGCGAGGATCCGGTGGGGACGAGCTTCGACATTGCCGGTTTCACCCGCGACGTGCTGGCGGCGCTGCCCTCCAGTTAATTGAGGCCCGTTCAGCAAACGGGCCCTCAACATTAACATTTCCTGCCAAGCCAATTCAGCTTCGCAACAGCCCGAATCGCGCAAAAGGTCCTTGTCACCCCCGCAATCCAGCGAGCGGCGACAGACGAGGACACATCTGATGACCACCATGACCAACCGGCTGGCCTCCGGCAAATGGGCCCGGATTTCGCTCGGCGCGGTCGCTGCCACTGCGCTGACTGCGGCCACTGCCACTCCCGCGATGGCGGATGATCACCGCGGCCGCGATGGCATCGGCGCAGGCGAGATTATCGCCGGGGCAGTGGTGATCGGCGGAATTGCCGCGCTTGCCGGAGCCTTCGATGGTGACCGCAATGATCGCCGCTACGACTATCGCGACAACGACTATCGCGGCGATAGCGATTACCGGGGTGATCGCGACTATCGCGGAGACCGTTATGATCGCGGGGATTATCGCGGTGGCTACGGCTTTTCCGGCGGGTCGCGCGGTGCGGTTGATCGCTGCGTCCGTGCCGCTGAAAACCAGGCACGCCGGTTTGGCGGGTTCCGCTATGCCGATGTGATCGACGTGCGCGACATTGATCGCACCCGCGATGGCTTCCGCGTGCAGGGCCGCATCGCTGTGCAGGGCGCACAATATGGCCGTGGCCGCGGCGAGACCGGACGCTTCAGCTGCTATGTTGACGGCCGCGGCGCTCCGCAGGTTGAATTCGGCGGGATCCGTGGTCTGCGCTAACCCCTTCTGCCGCGCCTCTCCCCCTTATCGCGGCAGTTCTACTACGCCCCGTCTCCTCTCAAGGATGGCGGGGCATTTTGTGTTGCGGTTCAGCCCAGCGCAAGCCAGAGGCGGTTAGGCTTTGATCATCAGAGAGCTTGGTGGGCGCTCGCATATCAACAGGAGGGAGCGTCCATGGCTCTGAATACCCGTGCGCTGGTTCTGGCCGGCGCTCTTGCCGGCACCACCATCTTTGCCTCACCGGCTGCTGCGGCGCAATTGCCCACAACCGGTCTCGGCGCGTCTTCGGCTGTGTTTGATGCCAGCCGTTACGATCCTGACGCCAGCACCGCCGATTGGCGCTGCCGGGGTTATGGTTGCGGTTACGGGCGGCGCGGCTTCGGTCGTCGCGGCTACCGACGCGGGATTGGCGCGGGTGATGTGATGATCGGCGCGGCCATCATCGGCGGAATTGCCGCCATCGCCAATAGCAACAACCGCCGCCAGCGCGACCGGGATGTGGTGATTGTCGAGCGCGATGTGCGCGACAATGAATACAACCCGCGCTTCGAAGAGCGGCGCGATGATCGCCGCGATAATGACCGTGCCCGCCCGCGCGGCACGGGTTCTGACGGGCTCGACAGCGCGGTGGATCAGTGCCTCGCTCGGATCGAACGCGATGTGCGGGTGGACACGGTCGACAATGTGACCCGCACCGGCGCAGGTTGGCAGGTCACCGGCACGCTGTTCAATGGCTCGCCCTTCCAGTGCCGGATCGGCAATGGCGGCCAGATCGACGGGATTGATTACAGCAGCTTTTCAGGCGCGCCGTCCGTTCCCTATCTTGGGCTCGAGCAGAACGACACGTCGCCTCGGGCTGAATCCGTGCCCTATCTCGGCAAGGAGCAGGCGCAGTGGAGCGATCAGCGCTACGCCGATGCACGCGCGCGCCTCGGCCAGCCTGCGCCCAGCGCCGCGCCGGCGGATCAAACATTGCCAGCCTATCCCGGCGGGCCGATCCCGGGCGAGGAAATCCCCGAGACGATCGACGGCGACGTGTGATTGCGTTGGGGGAGGGGCGTTAGCGCTCCTCCCTCTCGCCATAGCTCGGCAGGCCCCATTCCCACCGGATGGCCGCGCTGCGTAGCGCAAAGCCGCAGGCGAAGGCCACGCCCCACACCCATGAGTCGGGCACGCCCAGCAGCGGCGCGGCGGCCATGCCAGCCACGGTCAAGGCCGAGGTCAGGGTGGCAGGGGTGACGTAAAGTTCAGGGCTCATGATGATCGATGGGCGGCCTGCCACCACATCGCGGATGATCCCGCCGACGCAGCCGGTGATCACCCCCATCAGCGCGGCCGGCACCGGCGGGATGCCATAGGCGAGCGCCTTGGCGCTGCCGAGCACCGCGTAGGCGGCAAGGCCCGCGCCGTCAGCGTAGTCGAAGCCCTTGCCCTCCCACCAACTGACCGGCGTGAACCACGCGATCAGCGCCGTGCCAAGGCAGATGGCCGCCACCCAGGCATCGGTGATCCAGAACACCGGCGCACCAATCAACAGATCGCGCACTGTGCCCCCGCCGACCCCGGTGACCAGCGCGAAGAAACCCATTGTCACGAAGGTCTGCCGCAGCCGCGCCGCCAGCAC
>JAKFWB010000063.1 GCA_021732945.1 Porphyrobacter sp. | reverse complement strand
TGGCGTTCAGGGCGGATTGATAGACCGAGGGATCAGCGGTGTTGAAGTTAACGCTGACCCCGGTGCCGGGACGCAGGCGCAGGGTCTGGTCATTGAATTGCAGGAACTCGACCCCCGTCAGCGTATCGGTGCCATCGGCCCCGACCACCTGAAACACGCCCGTAGAGGTCTGGGTGACCGTGTAGGAGGAGCGATTGCCGCGCACCAGTGCCGTATCGACGTTCGCGCCGCCATTGAGCGTGTCGTTGCCAAGGCCGCCGGTCAGCCGGTTGGCTGCGCCATTGCCGAATAACGAGTTGTTGTGCGCGTTGCCGGTGCCTGAAATTGAATCCCCACCCAGCAAGCGCAGCACTTCGAAATGATCGAGCAAGGTATAATCGCGAGGAATCTCGACTGTATCGGTGCCCTCGCCCGCGTCCTCGATGATGTCGGTCGTGATGTTGTCGATGCGGTAGGTGTCGTCCCCCAGCCCGCCGGACACGCTGCCGTTCAGCAGCCCGCCGATCCCGTCGTAGAGATCGTCGCCCTGCTCGAGCAGCACCGTCCCGCGAATCTCGCCGCCGCCATTATTGAACACCGCGTCATTGCCGAAGCCGAGCAGGATCGCGCCCTCGATCAGCCCGGTGTTGCGCACGTGATTGGTCACCTGTCCCGGCGGACTGCCATCAGCCGAGAGGATCGCGATATCGGCGGAGATGATCCCGCTGTTCTCGATCACCCGCGGCGGAGAGATGTCGGGAGTCGGCGTTTCGATCAATAACACGCCGATGTTGAAGAACGGCGATTCCTCGCTGTTGAGCGCGAAGATCGTACCGGAATTGACGAAGCTTTGACCACTATACTGCCGCCAGGTCACGCCCACCGCTTCGATCTGGCCGAAGGCGGCGATATCGCCAGTGTTGAGGAAGCTGACCCCGAAACCTAGCTCCACCGCAAAGCCGCCGTAGCCGCCGTCAGCGATCAGAGTGCCGTTGTTGACGAACCGGTGCGGGAAAAAGGCATCGAAGCCGGTCAGCACGCCGGTGGCGGAGCCGATCAGCGAGGTCACCTCGAAATAGCCGTCATTGCGGAAATTGACAGCCTGCTGCGGGGCGTAGAAGCCGAAAGCCTCGGTGGCGAAACGCGAGATGAGGCCCGAGCCATCATCATTATCCGCCGCGACGATGAAGCGCCCGGTCGAAGAATTGATGAACCACGCGTCCGCGCCCGGCCCCGAACTGCGGCTCACCCCGAAGCCGATCGGTGTGCCATAGCCGGGCTGGTTGGTGATCGTCGTGATGGAGCCGTTGTTGATGAAGTCGGCATCACCGCTGGCGCGATAGACGAAGTGGTTGTTGGCCCCGAACCGCACCAGCCCGTCGGGCGTCACATTAGTGATCGACAGCGACTCGCCGGTGCCGATGGTCGTGTCATCATAAATGAAGCGTGGCACCAGCGGCGTAGCTTGCGGATCGAAGCCGGAGAAATTCTCGGCCGTGAAATTGGCGACCTGCGTGTTCTGGAAGGTCATCATCAGCTGTTCGGAAAAATCGCCGCTGATTGCAGGGATCAGGATCAGCTGCACATCATTGCCTGCCTGGCGAAGATCAAACACCCCAAGCGCAAAGGGATTGCCGCCAAGCCGAAGCAGATCGAGGATTGCCGGATCAAAGACATCGAGCCCGAAGCCGAGCGTTTCGGCAAGATCTATGCGGTCGCCGTTTGCGCCGGTCTGGAAATCGGTGATCACCGAGCCGAAGCTGTCAACGCCCTGCACAAACCGGATCAGGTCGCGCCCTGCGCCCAGCGTGATTCGCCCGAAATGTCCGTCGGTGATTAGCGTATCATCGCCCGCGCCAAGGTCGACCGCGTAACCGCCCCCCTGCGTGCCGATCCATGCATTGGTGACCGCCACCGTGTCGTTGCCCTCGCCCCCGACAACTGTCCCGCGGGCCTCACTATTTGTGATCAGGGTGAGGAAATCGAAGTTGACGCTGACCGAGTCGTCGCCTTCGCCACCGTCGATCACGTCAGTGCCGAACCCGTCGTTGATCGTATCATTGCCAATGCTGCCTGAGACTGTGTCGCGCCCGGTGAAGCCGTCGATGATGTCGTTGCCATCATCGCCGTTCAAGCTGTCCGTGCCTGCGCCGCCACGGATGAAATCATTGCCGCCGCCGCCGTTGATGGTGTCATTGCCGGCCTCGCCATAGAGACGGTCGTCATCTGCAAACCCGTTGATCGTGTCGTTGCCCTCGCCCGCCCAGATGATGTCGAGGTTGCCGGTGCCAGCGAGCGTCTCGCCCGCTGTGGTGCCGAGCCGGGTGGCGTGATTGGGGTCAAAGCCGAGGTTTTCAGCGGTGAAGCTGGTCGCCTGCGTGTTCTGGAACACCGCGTAGGTCTGGAATTGCTGGCCATAGCCGCGCTCGGTAATCTGGAAATGGGTGTCGTTGCCGACTTGCAGCAGCCGCACCGATTCGGTGATGAGCGGCTCGAAATCTGTGGCAGTGGACCTCACTTCGCTCTGGATCACGAGGTTCCAGTCGAGCCGGTCGCCGTTCGCGCCGGTCTGGAAATCGGTGATAGTGAAGGGGCCAACCGAGGTCGAGGCGAGCACCGGCGCGAGCTCGATCACGTCGCGCCCGCTGCCCAACGTCAGCACCACGCCGCCCGAGGGCACGGAGCGAAGGATCACCCGGTCATCCCCGCTGCCGAGATCGATGTTAGCCGCGTAGGTCTGGCCCGATGAGGTGTTGATGTCGAGATCAACCAGATCATTGCCGGCATCGCCGCTGATCGTCACCGTGTCGGACGTGGGCGAATAGAGCGTCGCCACACGGATGATGTCATTGCCATTGCCGCCGCGCAGAGCGTCGGAGCCGCCGTAGACCTCGGTTATGGCATCGTCGCCATCGCCGCCTTCTATCAGGTCATTGCCGAAAGAGCCAGTGAGCACGTCATTGCCCGCCGCTCCGGAACGAATCTGGAACGCTGAAGCCGCCCCGGTGGGATCATAGCCGTTGAAATTGGCGGCAGTGAGGCTCGACGCGATGACGCCCGACAATCGCACGAGAGTGAAATGGAACCCATCGCCCGTGCCCGGGCCATTGCCGTCAAAATCGAACCGAACCAGCGTGTCCGCGCCGTCCTGCTGAAGGAACAGGAAGGCGCCCGCAAAGGGATTGGAGACCCGGTCCCAGGTGCTGGCGAGGCCGATGGGATCGGCCACCTCGAGGATGTCACCTGCATTGCCCGCAGCAAAATCGGTGATCGTGACCGACAGGCCGAGCTGCGGCGCGCGGGTGTTGACGATCACCCGGTCACGCCCGGTGCCGAGCGTGATCAGCGCGGTCGGCAGGAGGTTGTTGTAGAGCGGCGCAACCAGCTCGATCACATCATCGCCCGCGCCCAGATCGACGATACCGTGGAGCCTGCGCTGGCCTGCCGGGGCAGAGTCAAGGCGGTCGAGCAGGAGCCGCACCGCATCATTGCCATCGCCCGCGTTGATCGTCACGGTTTCGGCAATCGCGGTGTCGCCGCCGGAAATGCCCGGGCGGTAGATCAGGATGCGGTCATTGCCGATGCCGCCCTCGATCAGATCATTGCCCCATTCGTCGTTGATGAGATCATCGCCATCGCCACCGCGCAGAATGTCGTTGCCCGCGCCGCCATCGATGATGTCGTTGCCGCTGCCGCCATTGATCGTGTCGGCGCGGAAGCCGCCGATGATTTCGTCATTCCCGCCGCCCGCATTGATGGTGCCGCCCGAGGACGGGCCGAACAGAAGGTCAGCGCCTTCGGTGCCGCTGACGGTCTGCACCACCGGCGCTCCGCCTGCCGGATTGAGCCCTGCGAAATTGGCCGCGGTCAGCGAGGCGGCGGTGACATTCTGCAAGCGGATGATCGTGAACGGGGCGACCACATTGCCTTTTGACCCATCATAATCGAGCTGGATCAGCGTGTCCGCGCCATCCTGCACCAACCGCAGGATACCGTTGGCGAAAGGGTTGCCCCCGTCGAAGGCGGCAAACACCGTGGGGCTGCTGAACAGCCCGCGCACCATCTCGCCGAGGTTGAGAATGTCGCCCGCATCGCCCGCGGTGAAATCGGCAAGGGTGAGGATGGTGAGCGAATTGCGCACCGCGTCGCCATAGTTGTAGGTCAGCACCACCGTGTCGCGCCCAGTGCCGAGCCGGAAAGTGGCGTTGGCCGAGATCAGATCGGTAAGCCGCAGGATATCGTCGCCCTCGCCCAGATCGACCGTTAGCGTACCAATCGGGATTCGCCCGATGGTGACTAAGTCGTTGCCCGCCCCTCCCTCGACCAGATTGGTGCGCAGCGGATTGCCGATGGTGCTGCCGGGCAGCGAATAGACGTCGCTGATGGTGATGCGGTCGTTGCCGTAGCCGCCGCGGATGGTGTTGCTGCCGCCCTCGTCGATGATCACATCATCGCCGTCACCGCCGTCGATGATGTCGTCACCATAGGCATCGATGATGGTGTCGTTGCCGCCGCTGCCGTTCATCGTGTCGTCAGCCTGGGTGCCGATGATCACATCGTTGCCGCTGGTGCCAGTGCTCATAGAAATGCGTTATGCCCCCTAAGTGCCCGCCAGGAACGATTTCCCACAGACTTACGCTGGCATTTATGGGCTTTTCCGCAATGGGAAAAGGCGAAAAACGCGCCGTCCCTATTGCTCCTGCATGCTTTGCGACACGGTCTTGAAAATCGGTTTGGTGAGGTACGTCCACACCGTGGTCTTGCCGGTCAGGATTTCGGCCGTGGCGGTCATGCCGGGTTGCAGGTCGACCGGCACGCTACCGCCATCAAGCCGCATGGTGGCAATATCGACTTCAAGATTGACCCGGTAAAAGGCCTCGGTCGAGCCATCCTGCGCGGTTTCGACGATGGTGTCCGGGCTGATAAACGCAACCTTGCCGGTGGCCGACCCATAGACCGCGTTGTCAAAGGCGTCGAAATTGACCCGCGCGCTCTGCCCGACCTTCACAAAGGCGATATCGCGCGGGGCAACGCGGGTTTCGACGATCAGGCGCTGCCCGGCAGGAACAATCTGCAGCACCTCTTCGCCCGCACGCACCACGCCGCCAATGGTGGTGATGCGCACGTTCTTGACGATCCCGTCAGTCGGCGCGGTCAGCACAGTCGCGGCCAGACTGTCCTCGGCCCGCGCCAGCTGTTCGCGCGCTGCGGCAAGCTGTTCCTCGGTGGAGGTAAACTCGTCCTGCAACTCGCGCACATATTGGCTGCGCAAAGTGGTGATCCGCCCTTCGGTTTCCACCACCCGCTGGCGCATCCCGATAATCTCTGACCGCGCAACGTCGCCGGTATCAAGCAGCGGCAGGTTGAGATCGAGCTCCTGCTGCTGCAACTGCGCCAGATTGCGCAAGGTTGCGATCTCGCCATCCAGACTGGCACGGCGCTGCACGTAAAGCTGGCGCTGGTTGGCGGTGAATTCGGGAAATTCGGCGAGCGAGGCGGGGAAGCTGAGCGGACGCTTGTAAAGCTCGGCGCTGATCCGGGCCATGCGGCTTTCAAACGCCGCGACTGTCAGCCGCGCCTCGCGCACGGCGGCCTCAAGCTGCACGCGGTCGAGCGCAATCAGCAAGTCGCCTGCCTTGACCCGCGCGCCTTCGCGTACCGCAATCCGGGCGATGGCCCCATCCTGCTCGCTCTGCACGATTTGCACGCGGGCAAAGGGGACCACCCGACCGGGCGCGCGCGCGACCTGATCAAGCTCGGCCCATAGCGACCAGCCGATAAAGCCGATGATCGCTGCACTGATGGTCATGATGATCAGCCCGGCCGGGCGCAGCAGGCGGTTCATGGCGTGCCTCCGGTGCTGATCCGGGTGCTGACGAGGCTATCGCTGGCAGGCGCAGGGCGCGGCGGGTTGGAAAACTCCCTGATCTTGCGCAGAAATTCTTCCCTGGTCTGATTGCTGACGATGGTGCCACGCGCCATCACGATCACTCGGTCAAACCGCTCGATCAGCGGCAGCTTGTGAGTCGCCATCACCAGTATGGCATCCTTGCCAAGCGCCGCATCCAGCGTATCGAGCACGGCTTTCTCGCTATTGGCGTCCAGCGCGGAGGTCGGCTCGTCGAGCAGCCAGATCGCAGGCTTGGCATGGATCAGGCGGTTGAAAGCGACCAGCGCGCGCTGCCCGCCCGACAGGCCCGCGCCGCCTTCCTGCACCTCGGCATCCAGCCCGCGATTGCCATTGGCGAACAACGGCTCCAGCCCGGTCGCCTGCGCCACCCGGATCAGCTCATCATCGCTGACCCCGGCGAGCCCCATCGTCAGGCTTTCGCGCAGGGAACCCCGCACCAGCCGCGCGCTTTGCGACAGATAGCCGACATTGCGCCGCACCGTCTCTTCCGCCAATTGCGACAGATTGAGGCCGCCCAGCGTGATCGCGCCAGCCGTGGGCGAATAAAGCCCGGCGAGCAGGCGCAGCAACGTGGATTTGCCCGCGCCCACACCGCCCAGCAGCGCCACCTTTTCCCCCGGTTGGAGCTGGAGCCGATCGATCATCAGCACCTCTGGCCCGCCGCGATAGGCAAAGCGCAAATCACTCACCGACAACGCGCCACCTAACCGCGCTGGTTTGAGCCCGCCTTGCGCAGCAGTGGTCTCCACCGGGTAGGCCAGCAGCGTGTCCAGCCCCTTCAGCGACGACCGGGCATAGCCCCATTGCACCACCAGCCCCGGCAATTGTGCGATCAGCGGGCCATTGATGCGCCCGACGATGATCGAGCACGCCAGCAGCGCGCCGGTGGTGATCGATCCGGTCGCCGCAAGATAAGCGCCGAACGCCAGCACCGCCGTATAGGTGATCTGCTGCATGGTCGAAAACACTGCGCCCGAAACGGCTGAGGCGCGCTTTACCGGGTCTTCGTAATGATGGATTTCGCGGATCAGGCGGTTCCAGCGCGCCAGCATGTGCCAGCCGCCCAGATTGGCCTTGAGCGTCTCGGACGCGTCGAGCATCTCGACCAGCATCCCGTTCTTGCGCGTGCCGGTGACCTGTGCGCGTTCCGATCCGCTGCGGATCAGCCGCGCGAACAGGAAGGCCATGCCGATCGCAATCGGGAAGCTGATCACCGGCACCAGCGCCAAGGGCCCGGCGATCCCCATCACCACAAAGATGAACAAGATGGCGAAGGGCAGATCGGTGATCACGAACAGCGAACTGGCCGACATCACCTGCCGGATCTGTTCCTGCCCCTGAATCTGCGCTGCCATGGTGCCGATCCCGGCGGGGCGAGCATCCAGCCGGATCGCCTGCGCGCGGGCGAAGAAGAATTCCGAAACCTCGCGGTCAATGCCCTGCGCTTCGGCCTCGATCAGCACGCCGCGCAGCGCCCGCAGCGCCAGATCGAGCAACAGCGCAAAGGCAACGCCCACCGTTAACACGATCAGCGTATCGAAACTGGCGAGCGGGATCACCCGGTCATACAGCTGCATCGCATAAAGCGAGATCGCCAGCGCCAGAATGTTGGCGAACACCGTTGCCAGCCCGGCGAGCAGCAACGCCCGGCTGCGGCGGGCAATCGCGCGGGCGAAGATGCGGAAGGCGCTCGGGACGTTCTGGCCCAGCGGATCGGGCCAATCGAGCCGGTAAAATTCCTGATCAGCACCGCTGAATGTCAGGGTTGCGCCGCTGGTCAGCGCCAGATCATCCTCGCCAACCCATTGCTGCGCCACCCGCCAGCCGCTCGCCGCATCATAGACCAGCAGCGGAAATTCGTCGGCGCGGGGACGCCCGGCAATGCGTTGCGGCGGCGCCCAGCCGAGCGCGGTGCGCAGCGCCTCAAGCCCCGCAGGGCCATCGGGCAGTTCGGATACGTCGCACGCCGCAGCCCAGCCGGGCGGCAAGGCGCGGCCCCCGGCATCGGCATAGCGTTCCAGCGCGGCAAGAAGATCGGGCCCCATCATTCGCTGTCTGCTCTAAACCCCCGCCGGACGCCAGCGGCATGACAGCGCCAGAATGCGCGTGGCGCTGGCAGCAGCGTTGACCTTGCCATCGCTCTCCCCAATCCGCGCGGTGGTAACTTCGCGCGCCGCGTTGAGCACGTCGAGCCAGCTGCGCCGCCCGGCGACGAACTGGCGCTGATAGCTCTCCTGCAATTCCGCCGCCGCTGCGCTGGCATAGCTGCTCGCCTCGGCCTGCGCCCGGTTGGAACGCAGCGCGATGTATTCGTTCCCCAGCCGGGCGCGCAGTTCACGCTCAGCCGCACCCAGCAGCGCCGTGCCCTGATCGACCCGTGCCCGCGCCCGATCAATTGCGGAAAGCCGTGCCAAACCATTGCCGGTCTGCGCGCGCAGCACCAGCGCCGCGCGCGCGCCGGTGATTTCGTTCTGCGACAGTTGCAGCAGCAAACGCGGCCACAAGGCGCCCCTGGCCCGCGCACTTCAGCCTCAGCCGAGACAATTTCGCTGCGCAACCGCCCAAAGGCAGGGGCACAGGCGGCCATTTCGTTGTAGGCAATCGGTTCGGGCGGGATCGCGGCGAAAATCGCCTCGTCGGGCAACACCGGCTCGAC
>JAKFWB010000336.1 GCA_021732945.1 Porphyrobacter sp. | reverse complement strand
TCACCGAAAAACGCATCGCCAGCGTCGGCGGGTCAATCGGCTGCGCGGCAATCGGATCGCTCACGCTGGGATCGCAGATGGTGTTGGCGACGGTTGCCTTTTCAAGGCCCGCCAGCGCGATAATGTCGCCCGCCTGCGCGCGCTCCACCGGCACGCGTTCCAGCCCGTCAAAGCTCATCAGCTTGGTCGCGCGGCCCACTTCGATCACCTTGCCGTCCATGTCGATGGCGTGGATCGGATCATTGACCTTGATCGTGCCCGATTGGACGCGGCCGGTGATGACGCGGCCCATGAAGTTGTCGCGATCGAGCAGGGTTGCAAGGAAGCTGAACTTGGCACTGGGATCAAGGCCAGGGGCGCGGACGTGTTCGATGATCTTTTCGAACAGCGGGGCAAGGCTGCCTTCGCGCCGATCCTGATCTTCGCTGGCATAACCATCGCGGCCCGAGGCGTAGAGCACCGGGAATTCGAGCTGATCGTCGGCCGCATCGAGGCTGACGAACAGATCGAACACCTCGTCGAGCACTTCCTGCGGGCGGCCATCGGGACGGTCGATCTTGTTGACGACCACGATCGGGCGCAGGCCCAGCGCCAGCGCCTTGCCGGTCACAAATTTGGTCTGCGGCATTGCGCCTTCGGCACTGTCGACCAGCAGGATCACCCCGTCGACCATCGAAAGGATGCGTTCCACCTCGGCGCCGAAGTCAGCGTGGCCGGGGGTGTCGACGATATTGATGCGCGTGGTGTCGCCATTCTCCGAGTGCCATTCGACGCTGGTGCACTTGGCGAGAATGGTGATCCCGCGTTCCTTTTCGAGATCGCCCGAATCCATCGCGCGTTCTTCCACCCGCTGGTTTTCGCGGAAGGTGCCCGATTGGCGGAACAATTGGTCCACCAGCGTGGTCTTGCCGTGGTCAACGTGAGCGATAATCGCGATATTTCTGAGTGCAGACGACATTCGCAGAAGGCTTCCGATGAAAGAGCCGGATGAAGCATCCGGGGTATGAGATAGGGGCAGCGCGCGTTGGGCGCGGAGCGTTAGGTGGTGTTTATGGCGGGTTAGCGACAGGCCGTGACGCTACGGCATGGGCCGGGGCACGCGGCATGCTGCGTTGCAACATCGCCGCGGCGCGTAGCGCAAGCCTGCGCGCGGGGCAAGTAAAGAGGCACCAAGGCACGCTTTTCCGGGGTCAAACCAGTGTGACTCTTGCGCAACATACAACTCGGCAGGCCAGCCAATGCGCCGCACTTCTGCTTGTGGCTGGCACCGCTCTGCCCTATCAATAACGCCAACGGCCACGGGAAAGAGCGGACTTGAAACGGTCCGATCCCGAAACGGGAACCGCGGCTGCGGGCTTAATTGGAGAGGAACTTCCATGCGTTCAACCACCACCGGCACTGCCGGATCGTATCGATTCACCTTGCTCGCCGGGGCGGCGGCCTTTGCATTGGCCGCGCCGGGCGTCGCCTTCGCGCAAGATGAAGCGCCTGAGGCCGAAGCGCCTGAGAGCGAAAACGTCATCATCGTGACCGCTTCGAAGCGTGAGCAGACCTTGCAGGAGACGCCGATTTCGGTGTCGGTCACCAGCGGCGAAACGATTGAGCGTGCGCAGATCCGCGACGTGCTTGACCTTCAGACCGTGGTGCCTTCGCTTCGCGTCAGCCAGCTCCAGACCTCGTCCGCCACCACATTCATCATTCGCGGCTTTGGCAATGGCGATAACAACTTCGGTATCGAACCTTCGGTCGGCGTGTTCATCGACGGCGTGTTTCGTTCGCGCTCGGCTGCGGCCCTGTCTGACCTTAATTTGATCCAGCGCATCGAAGTGCTCAACGGGCCGCAATCGACCCTGTTCGGCAAGAACGCATCGGCCGGGGTGATCTCGGTCGTGACCAAGGAACCGCAATACGAATTCGGCGGTCAGTTCGAAGCCAGCTACGGCAACTTCAACGCGCTCAATCTGCGCGGCGAAGTCACCGGGCCGATTACCGAAAACATCGCCTTCTCGCTTGATGGCACCTATCAGCAGCGCGACGGGTTTGGCCGGATCGTCAACCTCGACAATGCCGAAATCCAAGACCGCAACCGCTGGTCGGCGCGCGGTAACTTGCTGATTGAACCTTCGGCCGATCTCAAGATCCGCCTGATCGCCGATTACTCCAAGATCGACGAAGTGTGCTGCCAGACCAGCAACGTCGTCGTCGGCGCACTGACGCGCGGCGCTATCCCCGCTGTTGGTGGACAGTTCCCGTCGGATTTCTTCAGCTTCGACAACTTCCTCAATGTCGTGCCCGTCAACGAGAACGAAAACTACGGTTTCTCGGGCCAGCTCGACTGGTCGTTTGGCAACCTCACGCTGACCTCGATCACCGCCTATCGCGAACTCACCAACGCGTTCCTTCAGGATATCGACTTCACCAGTGCCGATATCGCCAACGAAGGCCGCGATCAGGGGGTTGATACCTTTACGCAGGAACTGCGGCTCACTTCCGATTTCGATGGGCCGATCAACTTCCTGCTGGGAGGTTACTACTTCGACGAAAGCATCGCGCAGGACAGCTTCCTGACGGTTGGTGAAGATTTCCGCGACTTTGCGGCCTTCCAGGCCGGCTCGCCACTCCTGCCGGCCACGGCCAGCGGGGCGCAGCGCATTGCCGTTGGCAATCAGGTGCTCGCTGGAGCCGAAGCCGGGCTTGGCCTGCCGATTGGCAGCATTCTGGGCGGTGATTTCCTGACGCAGGAACGCTTCCGGCTCGACAACACCTCGTGGTCGATTTTCGGGACCGTTGATTTCGAGCCGCTCGATGGCCTCGTCTTCACCGCCGGTTTCAACTACACCGACGACAAGAAGGATTTTGTGATCGAGCTCGACGCGCTTGATCCGCTGGCCAATATCAATCTGGTCGATGCCTTCATCACCGGTGCGACCGCGGGCGCCGTGCGCACCCGTGCACAGTTCCAGGCGCTTCCTGCGGCGAACCAGCAAGCGCTGTTGGCCGCTGCAACCAACCCGGCCGTCAACCAGCTGCTCGGTCTTGCTCCTTTGCAGTTCCAGACGCCGTTCCCAGACGTGCCAAACGCGGTCGAACCCGGCCAGACACGCGATGACCAACTGACCTATCTGCTGCGCGCCGCGTACCAGATCTCGAACGAGGTCAATATCTACGCCAGCTATTCGACTGGCTTCAAGGCGAGCTCGGTCAACCTGTCGCGCGACAGCCGCCCGCTGTCGAGCGACTACACGCCGGGGGTGCGTGGTTCGACCTTCGCTGCCCCGGCTTCACCGATCATCAATGCGGGACTTGCAACGCCCAACCTCACCACTGGCACCCGCTTTGCCGGGCCGGAAGAGGCCGAGGTCTTCGAAATCGGCCTCAAGGCCCAATGGGACGGGTTTGGCATCAACCTCGCCCTGTTCGACCAGTCGATCCAGGGCTTCCAAAGCTTTCTGTTCACGGGTCTTGGCTTCGGTCTGGCCAACGCGGGCGAGCAGTCGGTCAAGGGCTTCGAACTGGATACCAACATCCAGCCAACCGATGGTCTGGTGTTCACCTTTGCAGCGACGTACCTCGACTCGCTGTATGACGACTTCACCAGCGGCCCGCTGGGCGATCTGTCGGGCCGTCGTCCGGCCGGTATTCCGGAATGGAGCCTGCGCACTTCGGCAACCCATACCTACGAATTCGGGGATAGCGGAACCAGGCTGATCAGCCGGCTCGATTACAGCCACGAAAGCAACGTCAATATCCTTGACGGGATCGGGGGCTTCAATGCGAACCAATTCCGCCGTGAGGTCAATCTGGTCAATGGGTCGGTGACCTTGCAGCTCGAAAATGGGCTGGAAGTCGGGGCGTTTGCGCGCAACCTGCTGGATGAACAATTCACGCTGACGATCTTCCCCGGTGTCGCGCAGGCCGGTACGGTGTCGGGCTATCCCAACACGCCGCGCACCTGGGGCGGTTTGGTCCGCTTCAAGTTCTGATCCCACGGTCAGGCTGACTGAAAAGAGGGGCCCCGCGCTAGGTTTGCGCGGGGCCTTTTTTTATTTGCCTTGTGGGGTTGATTGTGGTGCCTTGCGAAGGCGTTGAATGCACGCAAGCATCAGGGGATCACTTGCATGGAATGGATGATTTTGCCGTTCAAACGGTATGTCGATTTTGAAGGCCGTTCGCGGCGCATGGAGTTCTGGATGTTCCAGCTCCTCAATATCATTGTTGCTCTGGTTCTGGCGGGGCCGTTTTTCTTCAGCTTTATGAGCGCAAGTCTCGCCAATGCGGGTGATCCGGTCGCACAGGAAGCAGCCATGGCGGCGTTTTTTGAAAGCGGCATGGGGCTTTCAGCCATCGGCCTTGTTCTTTATATGATCTACGCTCTGGCGGCATTCCTGCCATCGATCGCGGTAACCGTACGGTGGTTCCACGATCGTGACATGTCTGGCTGGTGGTATCTTGGTCTGACGCTGGTCGGAGTGATCCCGATTGTCGGCTTTGTCGGCAGTATCGCAATGCTGGTGATTATGGTTCTGCCCGGCACGCAGGGCAGCAATCGCTTTGGTCCGGATCCGAAGGACCCCTACGCCGAAGACGTCTTCGTCTGAGGCTAACGACCGCGCGGGCGGTTGCGGGGAGCCTAAAGCTCCCGCAGCGCCCGCGCCGGTTTGGCGCGCAGCAGTGGTAGCGACCCGGCCAGCGCAAAGATCAGGACGAGCCCCACGCCGAGCCCAAGCACGCCGAGCACCTGCCCCCAGTCGGGCAGCCAATCGAATTCGAACACCTGCGTGATCACCACCCACGCCAGCCCGCCGCCCAGCGCCAGCGCGACCAGTGCCAATACGGCGGCCAGCAGGCCATATTCTGCCAGTTGCACCATCAGCACCTGCCGCCGGCTGGCGCCCAGCACCCGCAGCATCACCGTGTCATAGGTGCGCGAAGCCCGCGCGGCCGCAATAGCGCCCATCAGCACGGCAAGCCCCGCAAGCACGGTCACGGCGGCGGCGGCCAGCGTCGCAAGGCTGACTTGCTGCAAGATCGTGCGCGCCTCTTTCAGAATCCCGCCAACCTCGATCACCGAGCTTGAGGGCATCTCCTTCACCATCGCCCGCAGCAAGCGGCCCTTGGCGGCGCTGGCTGCCCCGTTGGGCAGATCGACGCTGGCGACCAGATTGTGCGGGGCGTCGGCGATGGCATTGCGGCTGAACACCAGGATGAAATTGAAGCCCATGCTTTCCCAGTCGATCTCGCGCAGATTGGCGATCCGGGCCGTCCGCTCCACGCCGAGAATGCCGACAGTCAGGTAGTCGCCCACCTCCAGCCCGGCGGCGCGCGCCAGTTCGGCATCAATCGACACCAGCGGTTCGCCTTTGTGGAACGGGCTCCACCATTCGCCCGCGACCACGCGATTGCCTTCGGGGATCGTGTCAGAATAGGTGAGCCCGCGTTCGCCGCGCAGCCCCCATGCGCCTTCGGGAATTTCCTTGAGGTCAGCGACGCGGGTCATGTCGTTCTTCGGCCCAAAGGCCAGCACCGCGCCGCGCATGGTGGGCACGGTGCGGATACCCGCCTTGGGGAATTCGGTCTGGACCAGTTTGAAGAAGCGCGGTTCCTTGTCGCGCGGCACGTCGAGCACGAAGTAATCGGGTGCCTCACGCGGCACGCGGCTCTGGATATTGCCATCAATCGCGCTCTGCACGGCGGCCAGCAGGACGAAGGCGGCAAGGCCAAAGCCCAGCGCGGTGACCAGCGCCCCGGTCGGTGCGCCGGGGCGGTGGATGTTCGACAGCGCGCTTCGCAGCAAGGGATTGCGCGGGCGCGGCAGGCGGCGGGCGAGGGTCTGGATCGCCCAGCCAAGCCCGGCGAGCAGCGTCAGCGCAGCCCCTGCGCCCAGCAGGAACCCGCCTGACAGCATCGGCTGCGCGGTGGTGAGCAGCGCCAGCGCGCAGATGGCGGCAAGGCCCAGCGCGGTCGCGATCAGCGCGCGGCGGTCGCGCGCCAGCGGCACAATCCCCGAGCGCATCAGCGCCATCGCCGGATAAGTGCGCGCGCGCAGCAGCGGCGCTGCGGCAAAGGCAAAGGCGACCAGCAAGCCATAGGCAGCGGCCAGAGCGAGCGGGGCAGGGGCGATGATAAACCCGCTCTCCACTGGCAACAGCCCTTGCAGGGCCGCGCCAAGCAGCGGGGTGACGAGCACGCCAATGATCAGCCCCGCAATGCTCCCGACCAGCGCCGCCGCGCCGATCTGCATTGCGTAGATCCGCACGATATCGCCCGATGTTGCGCCGAGCACCTTCAGCGTCGCGATGCTGCCGCGCCGCTGATCGAGATAGGATGATACTCCGCCCGCAATCCCGATCCCGGCAATCACCAGCGCGGCAAGGCCCACCAGCGTGAGAAAATCGCTCATCTGCCGCACAAAGCGGTCTGCGCCGGGCGAGGCGCGGTCGCGGGTGCGGATATCGAAGCCGGCGTTGGGGAAGGCCTTGGTCAGGGTTTCTTCGGCGGCTTCGGGATCGCGTGCAGCATTGGCAAAGGCGATGCGGTGCTTGCTCTGATACAGCGCGCCGGGTTGAAGCAATCCGGCCTTGGCGGGAACATCCTGCGCGACGATCACCGTTGGGCCAAGCTGGAACCCTTCGGACAGGCGGTCAGGCTCGTCCTTGATCACGCCTGCGGCTGTCAGGGTGACGGTGCCCACCGTGAAGGTGTCGCCGGGTTTGATGCCCAGCCGCTCAATCGCGGTCTCGGCGATCCACGCATCCATGCCGGAGGGCGCGCTGACGCTGCGACCATCGGCCAGCACCAGCGTGCCGAACATCGGCCACTTGGCATCGACCGCCTTCAATTCGATCGGGGCAGCGGCATCGGGCGTGCTCGCCATCGCCTGCAACCGGAAGCCGCTGGAAACCTCGCCATAGTCCGCCAGTGCATCGCGCTCGTCAGGCCGCAAATCGCGCTGCCACACCTCAACCTCGATGTCGCCGCCGAGCAGTTCCTGCCCTGAGGATGCCAGTTCGCGCTCAATCGCGGCGGTCAGCGTGCCGATGGCGGCGAGCGCGGCGGTGCCGAGGAAGATGCACACCAGCAGCAGGCGCAGGCCCCTGAAGCGGGTGTTGAGGTCGCGCCGGGCAATCGCCCATGCGGTTGTGAGCGGAAGGCTCATGCTGTGCCTGTGGTGTCGGAGATGATCACCCCGTCCGCCATGGTCAGCACCCGCTCGCAGCGCGCGGCAAGGCTGGCATCATGGGTGATGATCAGCAGCGTCGCCCCCGTTTCGGCGCGGCGGGCGAACAGCAGGTTGATGATCTCTTCGCCGGTGGCGGCGTCAAGGTTGCCGGTGGGCTCGTCAGCAAAGATCAGATCAGGGCGCGGCGCGGTGGCGCGGGCGATGGCGACGCGTTGCTGCTCGCCGCCCGAAAGCTGGGTCGGGTAATGCCCGGTGCGATGGCCAAGGCCGACCGCTTCCAGCTCGGCCAGCGCGCGCGGGGCGGCATCCGGCATCCCGGCAAGTTCCATCGGCGTCGCGACATTCTCCGCCGCTGTCATGGTCGGCAGCAGGTGGAAGGCCTGAAGCACGATCCCGATCCGCCCCCGTCGCGCGGCGGCGAGGCCATCTTCGGAGAGCGCAGTGAAATCCGCGCCCGCCACCGTCAGGCTGCCCCCGCTGGTGCGCTCCAGCCCCGACAGCACCGCCATCAGCGAGCTTTTGTCCGACCCCGATGGACCAAGCAGCGCCACCACCTCGCCGCGCGCAATGTCGAGATAAATCCCGCGCAGGATCGTCACCGGCGCGGCATTGCTGCCGAGGGTAAGGGTAAGGTTACGGGCGCTTATTGCGAGAGAGGGGCTTGTCACGGGTTTCCGATGGCATAGGTGTGCGGTTGCAACAAGCTACAGCTAAGAAGGGCTCGCAGATGCACAAGCGGCGTTGGTCGAATTTCGGAAAGGTTGGCGCGACGGCGCTAGCGCTGGCGCTGGGCCTCACGCTGGCCGCGTGCAGCGACGATGCGACCAGCGACGCCGCCCCCGCGCCGGAAGTGGCGAGCGATGGCGTCGCCGCGTTGCCCGCGATCCCGGTGATGGGGCCGGAACGCAAGATCATCGCCTTCGGGGACAGCCTGTTTGCCGGATACGGGCTCGACCCGCGCGATTCCTACCCGGAAAAGCTCGAAAATGCGCTGCGGGCCAAGGGGATGAATGCCGATGTGATCAATGCAGGCGTTTCGGGCGATACCACGGCGGCGGGGCTCAACCGGCTGGAATTCACTCTGGCCGCGCAGGAAACGCCGCCCGATCTGTTCATTCTGGAGCTCGGCGGCAATGATCTGCTGCGCGGTCTTTCGCCGGAGGAGACCAAGGCCAATCTCGGCAAGATGCTGACGATCCTGAAGAAACAGGGCGTGCCGGTGTTGCTGATGGGGATGCGCAGTCCGCCCAATTACGGGCCCGAGTATCAGGCGCAGTTCGATGGGCTGTATGGCGATCTGGCGCGCGAATTTGGCGCGGCGCTGATCCCGTTCTGGCTGGAAGACATCTATCGTGAGCCCACGCTGTTCCAAGCTGACAAGATCCACCCCACGGTCGACGGGATAGAGCGGCTGGTGGGCGCAACGCTCGGCAATGTGGAAGCGGCGCTGCCTGAGAAAGAGTAGTTAGAGCCGCTCCACGCT